>OMVQ01000123.1 GCA_900314555.1 uncultured Eubacteriales bacterium
ACCCTGTACATAACTGTATCTGTTAAGACTCTGGCTTACATTGATACTTCCATGTACTACGTCCTGATTGATGAATCGCTTGATATTCACATTATAATATCTCGCTCTCATATAGTAAAGACCATTATCATCTGTCATTACACCTAGCTGACCATTATATAAGAATGGTGTTATCTTAGTATCTCCACTTAGAACTTCACCATAGGCACCATATTCATAACTTTGGATTACATTTCCGTTATTGTCAGTTATCTGTGTGGTACTTCCAATATTATTGTAATGATAGTATGTTGTACCATCTGCATCTTTATCTGATGATTTGTCCGCTGATAAATCTTGTACTTTATTATTAGTTGTTGTACTGTCTGCTTCATTATCATTATAACTGTATATCAGACCGTTACCATATACATAGACTGTATGTATCTTCTTTCCGTCATTAGTTTTCTCATATGATTCTAATACCTGCGACATTTCTCCTGCCACATCTGTCACATATGTAATTTTTTTATCAGTTGTTGTTACTGATATTCTTGTGTTTTCGGCATCGTAGTCGTATGTTACATTTCCTGCACTGATAAGTCTGTTTCGGCTGTCATATGTAAGGTTACACATTTCACCATTCACAGGACCATATAACATATTTCCGTCTTTGTCATATTTTATCTTTTTATTATTATATCTTATAAGACGGTTTGCACTATCATATTCCATTTCTAATGAAGTAGTTATTGTTTCACCATCAGATGTTACGATGCTGTTACTTTCTGCTGCAAGTTTCAATGCTGTCTTGTTAGCAGTATCCGGTACAGGTAATGTGTAATTGCTATCCTCTGTTAAACCATTGGTTGTTTCAGATTTATTTTCTGCCGATGTATCGACTGTTGATTTGTCTGATGTATCAGCTGTTACATCTACAACACCTACGATATTTCCTCTGACATCGTATTTATAATGATATTCGTTGATGACCTCACCTGTGGCGGTTTTTATATCCTTTTTAGAGGTCAGTAAACCAAGCTCATTGTATTCACAATGCTCTTTTGTTCCGTTTGGTCTTTCTGTATCTGTCAGATTTCCTGTTTTATCATATTTATAATAAGTTACTCTGCCTTTGCTGTCTGTTACTGTTGCTATCTGACCGCTTGCATAGTATGTATAGCGGATTATTTCTCCGCCTGGATATGCTATTGTAAGTATGTTGCCTAATTCATCATAGCCGTATCTGATTGTTTTGCCATTTGCATCGGTGTATGATGTTACTCTGTTTCGGCTGTCAAATGTTCTCTTAATGACTTTGACATTTTTATCTGATACCACCTGTATATTACCTGTGGTATTCTGCTTTTTCTCTTCTGTTTCTTTTAATACATTGCCGTTTTTATCATATTCATATGTTATCCTGCCTGTCTCATCTTCCTTTGATGTTATTCTTCCGATGGCATCATATGTATATTTTGTCTTTTGATTTCTTCCGTTTGTACTTTCCGTAAGAAGTCCTATTGCATTGTATTCATTTTTCTTTGTTACTCCTATGGCATTTGTCTCTGATACCGGTCTGCACATCTTGTCATAAGTGTAGGTTGTTGTTCCTCCATTTGCATCGGTTACCGTTGTAACATTTCCTATGTTATCATAAGATGTTTTTGTGATTCCATCTAATGGATCTGTTACTTCTGTCAGTCTGCCTGTTTTATCATAATTATATGAGGTTGTTACGCTGTCTTCTGTATTAGTGTATTTATTCTCTTTTATGAGGTTATTGGTATTGTTATACTCATATGTATTTTCATGCCCTGCGGCATCTATTGTCTTTATAAGATTATTGTTTATGTCATATTCATAACGGGTTGTATGTCCCTCTTCATCTGTTTCACTTATAAGATTGCCAAGTCTGTCGTAACTGTATGTCTTTGCATTTCCTGCTTCATTTATAGTTTTAGTAAGACGTGATAAAGCATCATATTCATATGAAATGGTTATCCTACCATTTGCCTTAGTCTCTGTACTTACTGATATTAATCTTGACAATGCATCATATGTATTAGTCATTATGGTTCCATCAGGTAATGTCTTTTCGATACAGTTACCGTTTGCATCATATTTGTATGAAGTTGTGTTGCCATTTTTATCTGTTGTGCTTAGTAAACGCCCGTTTATGCCATACTCGCATTTCTCTGAATTGCCTAATGCATCTCTGGTCTCAATAATTCTTCCCATTTCATCATATCGATATGTTTCTGAATTATTCTGTGAGTCTGTTTTTCTGATTAATCTCCATGTGCTGTCATATGTGTAAAGTGTACGACTATTATCAGGATATATTTCTGCATATAATTTTCCATTTGGATAATATGCATATTTTATCTTGTCACCTGCTGCATTGGTTTCGCTTACCTTCTGGTTAAGCGCATCATATTCATAAGTTATTACATTGCCTGACTCATCTGTTTCACTAAGCATATTTCCTTCGGCATCATATGTATAACTTAATTCAGTACCATCAGGTTTAATTATCTTAGTGTTTCTTCCATTTGAATCATATTCATATCTTATCTTTCTACCGTCAGGAGTAATGTCTGCTGTCTTATTTCCGATAATGTCATATTCATATGTTGTAGTCTGTCCGGCTTCATTAGTCTCCGTAAGAACATTTCCATATTTATCATATGTATATGATTTTGTTCCTCCTAGAGCATTTGTCTTAGTTAATGTTCTTAACAAGGCATCATGTGTATAAACGGTAGTACCTCCAAGTGCATCTGTCTCACTGACCACACAGCCTGTTCCATCATAAGTATATGTTTTCGCATTGCCATTATAGTCTGTAGTCTTTACTAACATTCCTTCGGCATATTCATATGTTGTACTTCCGATACCTTCTATGGTCTTTCTCAATACCTGTGCATAATCATTATATTCATATGTAGTTACGCATCCTGCATAATCTGTAGTTTTAATAAGCAGATTTCTGTCATTATATTCGTATATGGCAGTATTTCCATTAGCATCTGTTGTTGATGTTACATTGCCATTATCATCATAGGTGAATTTAAGTTTATTACCACTCTGGTCTCTGACTGATATCTTTCTGTTATGGCTGTCATACTCATTGATGACTGTTCCATCCAATGCATCTTTTTCAAATATCTGATTGCCATTTTCATCATAGCCCATCTCCGTAACATTTCCATTTGTATTAACATTCTTAATGGTTCTTCCATTGGAATCTAATACTACTTCACCGACATTTCCTAAACTGTCATAGGCTTTCACAATAGTATTTTCACCATCATTTTCATATGTCATCTTAAGACTCTGCTTACTCTCATCAGCATCTGACTGTTCTATTACTCTGCCTTTTTCATCATAAATATTTTTAACATATATAACGTTTTCACAATCTGTCTCGCTTATAATTCTGTTTTCTGCATCATAAGTAAATGTAGTGGTTTCTCCCATTACATTTGTATAGGTCATAAGCTTTCCGTCCTGATATGTAAATGTCGATTTTCTTCCATTATCATCTGCTACAGATGTAATTAATCCCTCAGAATTATAGTTAATTATAATTCTCTTTCCACTTGCCTCTTCTGTAATTATTTTCTGTGTATTTCCATATGTAATATATCTGTTTCTTCCGTTAGTATCAGTTATCTGTGTGTTTCTTCCTGATTCATCGTATAGATATATTTCATTTGTCGGTGTAATTACCTTATATGTACCATCAGCTTCTTTAAACAGCTTATAATCCTTTGTTAATTCTGATATCGGTATATATTCACCAACATTTGAATTCTCTTCAAGGAATATTTCATCATCAACCACCTTGCCATAATAGGTTCCATCTGCCATTTCTTTATTAATAAATGCACCTGTTATGCCTGATGTAAGATTTAGTGATATAACATTATCTTTATCCTCTATTGAAGTCTCTAAATTATTATAGAAACCATATCCGTTTTCGCCTTTTAATGTTGAAAGTCCGGAATTATATTCAAGGTTAAATGCTAACTCTGAAGCAGCATTTACACTCATAGGTGTCATACTGTCCGTAAATGCACCTGTGCTTAAATCTACAGGGTCACCGAAATAATTCTTAACCTCTACCTGTTCTACTATCGTTTTGGAAATATGACTGTCTATAGGATGTACCTCTATTGTTACACCCTCTATATCACCAAATGCCTCTACTAATGATTCTATCAATGTATAATATTCTTTATCCTTATCACCAGAACCTCCAAACTTAGTAAAATATGTTCCATTTACTGTCTGTCCCGAATATAATACCGGTATTCTAAAAGTATCTCCTCCTTTTAGAACTGTTGCACTTGTATAACCTGATGGTGCAGAAATTATATTTGAGCTTCCTCTATGAACTGTTTCATTTTTATCTTTATCTATAACTAATGTATCACTTCTGGAAGATTCATAATGATACGGTGGCATTGATGTATGGAAGTTATATAGGTCTTTTCCCGATGTGTTCTTAATCTCGAACTGTATATAATAATTCTCGTCTATATATGCAGCTTTTTCAGGATATATTGATACAACTATTCCCTCTCCTTTGGTTACTTCGAATTCTTTCTCTGTTTCAAAATGTGCATATATATTTCTGTTAAATGGAGACAATTTACCTGTGAAATCTGCCTCTAGCTTATATGAGCCTGATTTATCACCTTTTACAACCCATGTTGCTGTCTTCTGCTGTTGTCCCATAATATTACCCATATCATATGTCAATGACTGTTTGTCCTTAGTCACCGCTAAAGATACTCCATCCGGTAATTTTAATTCTGCTTTTGATTCTTTTATAACATATTTTGTCTCTGCTGCATTCAGTATATTCAAATCTACACTATACATATCTTTAAGCCAGCTTACTGTATTAGACGTAGACACTATTGCAATTATAGGCTGGTCTTTCTCTAACAGTTTAGCTTCCGGTACAGGTTCTTTTACTGGTGTATGTGTTCCTGATGAAGTTGACTCAGGCTCCTTCCATTCTCCATGGAAATCTAATGCCTTACCGGTTGTTCCTGATGTTCCACCTCCGATATATTGTATCTGGCGTGGAATAGGCGATTTAGCCAATTTAACAGTTATGGTAAATACAAATGAATTGATATTATCAGGATCTGATACATCTACTCCCGCATCTATAATCTCCTGTAATGTCATTCTCTTAACATCAAGATTACCAACTACAATATTACCCTCTTCAAGCTGTAGATTAACTTTCTTCTTTTCATATCTGTCTATGACAACTGTAGTATCTGCCGGTAAATATTTATCATAATAAGCAGCTATCTCATATATGCCCTCTTCGCCTGCTATTTTTATCTCGCCCTTAGCATCTGCACGCATTGTATCTATGTTGCCATCAGGTGATTTTAAATATATATCTGCATATGGCAATGGTGTACCATTTTTATCTGTTACATTTACGGTTGCAGTTCCACTATTTTCATTATTAAGAACTTTTACCGTTGTCTCGGCACTTGAAGTATTTCCCGCCGCATCTTTAACGGTCAGTTTTACCGTATATACACCCTCTTTATTATATGTGTATACAGGCATAACTCCCTTTAATACGTCACCATTTCCCATACTCCATGTATAGTCTGTTATTCTTACGTTATCGGTCGACGCACCACCATCTAATGATATTTCGAAGCCTGTCAGCGTACAGATATTCTCTGTGATTATGGCTACAGGTGCTTCTATATCCTCATCTGTAGCATATGATGTAACAACCTCTGATTCTGAATAGTTACCATATATATCGTAAGCTAATACCTTATAACAATATATTCTGCCCGGTACTGCTGTTTTGTCTATGTATTTTCTGGCACCGGTAGTAGCTATACAGCTATATCCGCCTCCTGATACATCAGCCTTATATATTTTATATTCTTTAAAATCTTCTGACTGTTCGCCTGTAATTGCTACTTCTATCTTATATCCTCCCGGAGTACACTCAATTACAGGTGTATCAGGTGGTGTCGTATCTATAGTATAGCTGACTTCTGTATATTCACTGTAATTTCCGAACTTATCTGTTGCAGATACTCTGAAATCATATTTTCCCTCTGTAAGTCCCACTTCTTTTGGCGAGAACTGTACATATACACTTCTTTCATTTTCTTCTAAATATGTCTTAGTATATATCTTATTAAATAAGCCTGCATCATCAGCCTCTTTCTTACATTCAACCACTACCTCCTGAATGGCAGAATTATCGCTTGCTACTATGTTAATATTTCCATTTAATCCGATTACCGAATCTGTCTTTGGAGAAATGCCTTTAATCACAGGTGCTTCTTTATCCTCATCTACTGTAGCAGATACGATTTCACCATATTCTCCTGTGTTTCCTGCGATATCTGTTGCGGCTACCCTATATCTGTATGTATGTCCCGGAATTACATTATTATCATAATAATCTGTATTTGTACATTTATCTGAAATGTTATAAAATGCTCCGTCCTTACCATCAGCTCTGCTGACAACGTAGCAGGCAGTATCTCCCTCCTGACCGTCCCACGATATATTAACATATCCTTTTTCACCATATGCTTTCGTGTTCTCCGGTCTGTCAGGTGCTGTTCTGTCAATTATATATTTGGCAATTACTTCATTACCACCCTCTAATAATGCATTTTTATTTCCTGACAAATCATATGCCTGAAATCTTACATATACTTCGCCCTCCGGAATATCTGTAGTATTCCATACATACTCAATAGTTTCATTACATAATTTTTCCTTTGTCTCAATGCTTGCTAACTCAACATAATTTATACCATCCACAGAGTATGCAAATACTCCATTTTTCACTCCATCATTATCTGATACAGACATTGACAGCTTAATTGTACCTCTATATCTTGACTGTATTGGAAGTATACTGTTAATTGATGGCGAAATCTCATCACTTATGGTTGTAACAGTTATTTCATCAGATGGTATTCCTCGGTTACCAAGCCTGTCATATCCAACTACTCTGAATGTATAAGTTTCTTCAGGTTTTAAATTGTTCACATTATAGCCTAATACATCTTTTACAGTTCCAATTCTCACGAATTCATCTGTATCAGGATTAACTAATTTCTCCACAGCAAAATATGCTAAGTCATCTGCCTTAACATCTTTCCATCTTAACTGTACACTTGTTGCCTTTATGGTATGCTTATCTGGTTCTATTTTCTCTATACCTGTATTATCTGTTGTATATCTTCTGGTATATAACTCTGTACTTTCATTTCCTGCGATATCCATTGCAACTGCAGATAATATATATACTCCATCTTCTAATTTCGTGGTATCAAAATTAAATGCAGCCACATCGTCTACACATTCGCTTGTACCTATCTTCGTTGTTTTATTATCATCTTCCCTGTTATAATAGAGTGTAATCTGCTTAACTTTCACATTATCTGTTGCAGTAACACTTATTTCTTTCACACCTGCTATCTCTTTATCATCAGGTGTTATTCCCTTAATAACAGGAGATATGTTATCCCTTGTTGTCTGTATTGTTACTGATTCAGTAATACTGCTTTCATTATTATATTTGTCATATGCTGATATTGCATATTCATATATTTTGCCCTCTTCTACATTTTTATCACTATATCCGGTCTCGAATTTACCTGGGATTTTCGCATATTGTTCAAATACATTATTATCTTCTGTTTTCCTGTACACTACATAACCCACACAATCAGCACTTACCGATGGTGTAAAATGTAGTATATTAACACCGTCTTCACTCTTAACTGTCAGATTCTGTGGTTTCTCCGGTGCTGACTTATCAATGATATATGTAACTGATTTAGTAGAACTGTTACCATCTTCATCATATACAGTAATCTTAATTTCATACTCGCCACCATCATTTATGTTACTTATATCCCAATTGTATGATGCATATAATCTTCCATAAGATTCTCTTGAGAAATGCAATTTATCCGCAATAGTCTGCCATTCACTGTCATTATGGCGATATTCTAATGCAGCTGTATAATTTGAATTATTAATATTATCATTTGCATATATGGTTATATTAACTTTATCATTACCTATTGCACTATTATCGCCAGGTGATATCCTCTCAATTGCCGGATTACTTACATATGTTTTTATTGCACTGGTTTTATCAGAACGATTACCTGCCCTGTCAACTGCTACTACATAATATTCATATACTGTGTCCTGTTTTAAATCACTGTCTCTGTAATTAATATAATTATCATTTTTATTAGCCTTCAATTCATCTATTTTCTTACCATTACGATATATCTCGTATCTATCAACTCCAAGATTATCTGTCGATGCATACCAGGACATTGAAACTGAACTTCCTGTTCTCTTATATATACTGAACCTATAAGGTATAGTAGGCGGCTCATTATCCCCCTCTGTCGTAACTGTAAGAAGTGTTCTGTTAGTCGATTTATTATCACAGTAATCATATGCGCATACCTCATATGTATAATCCGTTCCGGGCATCAGGTCTATATCTTTATATGTTGTGTTATTAATATCAGCAATTAATTCTCCATCTCTATACAGATAATATCCACATACTTCCATATTATCAGTAGCTTCATCAAATTTTAACGAAACTGTATCCATCGTAATCTCTGTAGCTGCCAGATTCTCTACGTCTGATGGGTTTTCCTTGTCATCATAATCTCTTACTATGGCACTACATAATCTGTTAATGTCAATGTCTGATTCATAACCTTTCTCTAATGCTTTAGTAATTACTAAAACATTAAATAACTGGCTGTTTCTGTAATTATTAACAGTTATCTTCTGTCTTAATTTTCCCTCATTATTGTTTCCACTTAGTATAGTCTTATGTGTTCCTGTAGCACAAAAGTTCTCAGGTCTGTCACATATGAAATCACCTTTTACTTCCAATGTACCTGCTGACAAAGTTCCTGCACCCGTCTTTGTTCCTATGTGCAGGTCACCCTTTACTAATACATAACCTTGTTCGTTGTCCATATTGAGCGAACAACTATAAACATTATTTTTATTCTCATATCCACTATCTATTATCATATTTCCATTACAGATTAACTGACCTGACT
>OMVQ01000120.1 GCA_900314555.1 uncultured Eubacteriales bacterium
CTTATGTTTTCCATCTGCATAATTTATTGTAATTATATAGTTATCTTTAGATACTCCATATATCATTTCTTTGAATTTATCTACTATTGATACATTTTTCTTCACAGTTATGTCATTCAGTATATCAACTATTTCGCTTGTCTCACCCTGTTCAAACTTTATATTCTTATTCCATCTTTGTATTTCAATTGTTTCAACCTTACTTTCATCAATTTCTAATCGTTCTTCTTTTACAAGAAGTCCGGGAAGTACAAATATCAATACAATCACAACAAATACTGCTGCCAAAATCATTAGTTTTTTCTTCATAGTTGTTCTCCTTTGTTATTTATACACATATGCTGAAAATACTGTTCCATATGTATTGTAAACATTTATATTATTATAATCTGTATATTCTATATCTCCCATATACACCAACCAGTTGCTACCTCAAGATAATATTTTTCATCATTTGAACCATATTTTTCCTATCATCATAATTTTGTATAAAATCTTTTAAATCATTATATAATCTCCTATAATTCATTTCAACAATAATGTTCTGAACGCAACGTATTTAATGCATTTTTCGACATTTTATTTACAATATAGTTCCTTCACCAATTTTTTCATCTCCAAGGTATACAAAAAATCTCATACCTTTATTAATATCTACATTTATTTTATCAGATATTTTTCTTAGTATAAATCTGTCATTATTTTTAACTACTCTAACACATACAGGATTATATATTGCCATATTATTTTCACCCACAAAAATTATTATCAATATTTTATTGTTCCACAATCTAAATATTTTTCTTAATGAAATATTAAATGTAATATCTGCTTCACACATATCATTTTCTTCTATTTTTTCATCAGATAAAATTGTGCTTGTACTCTTTTCTTTTATCCTTTTATAAGGCACATATCTTCTGAAATATTTATAATAAAAAATTTTAACAATTATATAAACAGCACAATATATTAATGTGAATTTTCTAAAAACAATCAACATTATAAAAATTATAATATCTATACAAGGATTAAGTATTCTGTCAATAATATTGTTATATGGAACTGAATATTTCCCACACGAATTACATCTATCAGCATATTTTCCACCTGACATAAATGATATTGTGCTGATACCTGCTGTTTCCCCGCACCATGGACATCTTGATGTATCTGTTTTTCTTATAAATTGGTCATAAAACCTCTTGTATTTTTTCATATACTTTGCATTATTTATGTATTTCATATAGAAATTTTTTATAATAACAGCTTTTATAATATTTATTACTGCCATTATTACTATCATAAGTATTATGATATAAATTTTACTTTTTGTGCTCACCACATATTTCTTTAAATTTAATAAATCATATCCATAATATTCAAAGAAAACTATTATCTGAATAAAAAGTGTACAATATATATACTTTGATACACTTTTTAAAGTTATATCTAATTTTTTATTCCAATCTGCTATAATCTGAAGAACCCCAAAAATAATTCTTATACTACCTGCCGTTATTAATATTTTTCTAATACTAAAACCATTAATTATAACTAAAGTTGAACACATTATAATGATGCAATTGATTATTCCTGTCAAATATTCTAGTATAGATGTTTTTAAATAAGTGGACTATATTCTTGTCGTGTAGTATAATGTTCTTATTAGATGAAAAGGAGCATTATTTTATGGGAAAGAAAGCATCCACCATTACTCTTAGCACAGACGACCGTTCGTATCTTGAAGCACAAACCCGTGCCAGAACCATTCAGGCACAGACCGTAACTCGTGCGCGGATTCTGTTGCTCAAAGCGGATGGTATTTCAATTGATGATATTGCAGATAAAGTAGGTATGAACCGCAAAAGTGTCATGCTATGCATCAATAAATACCTTGAAGGTGGCGTTGAAAACGCCCTGTTTGATGCACCTGGTCGTGGCAGAAATGCTGAGATAACCGATGACGAAAAAGCATGGATAATAAATATAGCCTGCCAAAAGCCGGTCAATCTCGGTTATTCTGCAGAAGTATGGACAAGAGCTCTTCTCACAAAACATATCAATAAATTTGCAGAAGATGCCGGTCATACAAGGTTATCAACAATCAGTCAGTCAAAGGTTCGCACAATACTTGAAGAGGCAGATATTAAGCCTAATAAAATAGCCTATTATTGCGAAAATCGCGATCCCAATTTCGACCAGAAAATGCACAATGTTCTATTGGTATATAAACAGTTGTCTTTGCAGTTTGATGAAAAAGGACAGTTAATCCCATTTAAGGAAGATGAACAGGTTGTTCATGTGCTTTCTTATGATGAAAAACCTGGAATACAGGCAATTGCTAATACGTCAGAAGACCTTTCACCGGATAAAAAACACAAGACTTTTAGCCGTGATTATGAATACAAACGTCTTGGAACCGTTTCTCTGCTTGCCGGAATAGATTTACAGACAGGAGAAGCCATTCCGCTTGTAAGGGATAAACACAGCAGCAAGGAATACATAGAATTCCTTAAATTGCTTGACACCAAATATCCAAAAAAGGACAAGATTCGTCTGGTACTGGATAATCTGAAAGTTCATTCCTCTTTGGAAACAAGAAAATATCTTGCAACTGTACCTGGGCGATTTGAATTTGTATTTACCCCAAAACATGGTTCGTGGCTGAACCTTATCGAAGGGTTCTTTAGCAAACTTACCCGCCAGTCCTTGAAAGGTATTCGTGTAAAAACGAAAGAGGAACTGGTTCAGCGTATATATAAATATTTTGACGAAATAAATGAGGATCCTGTCATTTATCACTGGAAATACAAGTTGGAAGAGATTGACTCAAACGAAGCATTAGTCGTTGATACATTACCCTTGAAAAGTCCAGTTAATTAATAACGGTTATACTAGTGTATTTTTAAATCTTATAATATAATCATCCACCTATTGGCCCACCTTTATATACTTTAGTAACAATTCCATTATCATCAATTTCAATCCAATAATATTTTTCTAAGTTCGAAGGCATTATGATAGAATTATCCTTTCCAATGTAATATGCTTTTCGATATTCTAGATTAATATCAAATTCTCCATATTTTTTTTCGACTGAATCAATATCATTTCCTACTATCCACCAATCATTGTATTTCCAATATGTTGAATGAGAAAAATAGAATAATCCCATTGCAATTATGACTACAATTATAATAGATATAGTAACTATTAATTTCTTAGAAAGTTTATTTCTCACCATGATATTCAATCTGCTCCTTCACCATTTTACCATCTTCATCGTAATATTCATCAAAAAATCCACTTTCGTATTCTTCTCCGATTGCCATGTCAGCCCTAATTGCTCTCAAATACCATTTATCTTCAACAAATCCTCCCACAATTGGCCAATCTTTAAATTTACTTATCCAATTAACTAAATAATCTGAATGAGCTTTTACCTCAGCCGCAAACATATTATATGATGTATCAGCCGTAAAAGAAGCTAATATTGCAATTTGCTCATTATATGTAAGTGCATCAATATCGTCAACTTTAATTTTGTTATTAGTAAAATCAATAAAATTTTTTCCCGCATCTTTGTTACACTTGGTTAAACTATTAGGCACCCTTGATAAAGAAGATTTTTTCTTATACAAAATTGAATAAAAATAAGAATCATAAATAACACTATCAAGAACCTTATCAATTTCGGCAATATCTTCATATATTGTTACAAGGGCATTCGGAAAATAAATGTTATTCCCTGATAATTCGGCAATCTTATCAGCATAAGCTTCCGCAATAATGTATGAACCATCTGAAGCAACATTTGAAAAATATTTCTGTATTATTGAACAATGCTTATTTCCTGAGTATACTACGTTATCAATTTCTTTGTATAACACACTACTAGTATATCCGTCAGTAATTAACTCGACTTTTTGATGGGTAGTGTATCTACTACAACTTTTTCACTTGGATCAATCTCATCAAG
>OMVQ01000121.1 GCA_900314555.1 uncultured Eubacteriales bacterium
CTTATGTTTTCCATCTGCATAATTTATTGTAATTATATAGTTATCTTTAGATACTCCATATATCATTTCTTTGAATTTATCTACTATCGATACATTTTTCTTCACAATTATGTCATTCAGTATATCAACTATTTTGCTTGTCTCACCCTGTTCAAACTTTATATTCTTATTCCATCTTTGTATTTCAATTGTTTCAACCTTACTTTCATCAATTTCTAATCCCTCTTCTTTTACAAGAAGTCCTGGAAGTACAAATATCAATACAATCACAACAAATACTGCCGCAAAAATCATTAGTTTTTTCTTCATAGTTTATATCCTCCGCTATCCCTATACATATATTTTCTATTATAATGTAATGATTATCCTACTCTTTCCATTACCTATCTATCAAGCTTTCTGTTATTCATTTGGTAATTATGATATATATCTTTAAACATCTTTAACCTACGTGTTGAAATATCTATTTCTTTACCATTTACAATTGCTTTATTGCCAATAACATCATCTACATATTTCATATTAACAAGGCACGATTTATGAATTTTAATAAAACAACCATACATTTTTAATTCTTCCTCCACTGACTTCAAAGTCTTTCTGATAATTTTATCTGTCATATTCTTAAAATGAACAACTAAATATATATGTTCTACTGATATGTAAGTTATTTCATTAATTAGTTTCTTAATCTGCTTTTTATTGTCATCCTCATTTGTAAGTTTATCCGCCAGATTTCTTATAATCTGTGGCAAGCTATCTTTTATGGTGTTTTTCATAAAGTAGCCATACACTTTTATACCAAAATCAGACGTTGCAAAGCTTCTCTCATCAATTCCAATAATGATTTTTGTATAATGAGAAATATTTTGTAATGTCTGCTCTAATTCTTCCAGAATATCAAACGAATTGCCAATTATTAATATATTGAAGAAATCATCGACTCTTACTAATCTTTCTTTATTTTCTTTGGATATAACCATAATTTCATTTATAATCCCCATATTACATAACTCATTATTAACTATTTCTTCAACTTCCTCTAATTCATTCTTATCAAAATTATATAATCCAACTCTCACCTTTTCTTATATCCTCCGTTATCTATACACTTTTCTCTTTATATGTTAATTATTATTTAAAATCTATTTTTCCTCTGTTAATATTCCATATTATACCATTTTATCTAAATGAAGTCAAAAAAGACAACAGCCGCACCACTTTTGTGCTGAAAAATACATACATTCTCACGAAAGATTTGATATTGAAATTTAATAGAAAATATAAATATCCTATTCAATACAAACAGCCGGCTTTCTGGTAACTAAATTCACCAAAAAACCGGCTGTAACTCATACATTATTTTCTTACTATATAAATATATAATATACTAATTATTTTGCCTGAATATATCCCTGAGCTTTAAGTAATTCAGCACAAAGTACTGCACCACCTGCTGCACCTCTTACTGTATTATGAGATAATCCAACGAATTTATAATCATAAACTGTATCTTCTCTTAAACGTCCTACTGAAACGCCCATACCATTTTCATAATTAACATCTAATGAAACCTGTGGACGATTATCTTCTTCAAGATACTGAATAAACTGCTTTGGAGCACTTGGAAGTTCTAATTCCTGTGGAACACCACTAAATGTTACTAATTTCTCGATTAACTGCTCTTTAGTTGGTTTCTTCTTGAACTTAACAAATACTGCTGCTGTATGTCCGTTAAGAACAGGTACTCTTATACACTGTGTTGTGATAACAGGAGATTCAGCTTTCTTGATTACTCCATCTTCTACTTTACCCCATAATCTTAATGGTTCCTGTTCGCTCTTTTCTTCTTCACCGCCGATAAATGGAATAATATTACCCTCCATCTCTGGCCAGTCTTTAAATGTTTTACCTGCACCTGAAATAGCCTGATATGTAGTAGCTACTACTTCGTATGGCTCAAATTCTTTCCATGCTGTAAGTACAGGAGCATAACTCTGGATTGAGCAGTTAGGTTTTACTGCTACGAAACCTCTTGTTGTTCCAAGACGTTTCTTCTGTGACTCTATAACTTTGAAATGTTCAGGATTAATTTCAGGAACTACCATTGGCACATCAGGTGTCCATCTGTGTGCACTGTTGTTTGATACAACAGGTGTTTCTGTCTTAGCGTATGCTTCTTCAATAGCTTTAATCTCATCTTTAGTCATATCTACTGCACTAAATACGAAATCTACTGTTGCAGCAACTTTTTCAACTTCATTAACATTTAATACTACTAATTTCTTAACTGCTTCCGGCATTGGAGTATCCATTTTCCAACGTCCGCCTACAGCTTCTTCATATGTCTTTCCTGCTGAACGTGGACTTGCTGCTACTG
The DNA here is from genome assembly GCA_900314555.1 of uncultured Eubacteriales bacterium. Taxonomy (GTDB): domain Bacteria; phylum Bacillota; class Clostridia; order Lachnospirales; family Lachnospiraceae; genus Bovifimicola. The sequence goes on from OMVQ01000121.1 coordinate 2,381, forward strand.
TAACTACTTCAAACCAAGGGTGATTCTCAAGAAGTGAGATAAATCTCTGTCCTACCATACCTGTTGCACCTAAAATTCCGACTCTTAATTTCTGACTCATATTTTCACCTCATATATTTTAAATGTAAATTTATTATCGCTATTATTTCTGTCCGTCTATCACGTACAACTGTTTGCGACGTATGTATACTATACCACATTTTTTTCAAAATGCAACTACTTTTTAAATTTTATATTGAATATTTTTCATTTTTTTAATATAATATAAGCAGTGTGCTAATCACATTGCTTCTGTGGCTCAGTTGGTAGAGCAACGCATTCGTAATGCGTGGGTCGTGGGTTCGAATCCCATCGGAAGCTTTCTAACGTATGAAAATACCGACCTTTAAACGTAAGATTTCTAAGTCTTAGATTAAAGGTCGGTATTTTTATATTTATATAAACTATTTAACCGTTCTCATATTATATTTCTCATATCTGATAACAGTATCTATGAAATTATTCTCAATCTGCTCAATTAATTCATCTACTTTCTCATGAGATTCAGTAAATGGTACAAAACCTCCTGCCATAGATGGGTGACCGCCACCACTTCCAATTCCTAATAAGGCATCATTAGTCAATTGTCCCGCATCAAATGATGATACATCACTTCTTACAGAAATTTTAATTCCGTCAACTTTAATTGAATATACTACGCATAGATTAACACCTGCAATAAGTAACATAAAGTCAGATATCGATGCTATTAACGGTTCAGGACAATGATTTCCTGTATTCGCAAAGCTTATATTATCATATACCTTTATACTCTTAATCGCATTGGCATAAGCCGACAAATCTCCAAATTGCAATGTACTCGTCTCTAATGAATTAATCAAATCAATATCACACAGATTATATAGCGAATAGAACATATTGAGGTCAAGATTTGATACACCTCTTGATAAGTTAGCGGTATCTACCTTAATTCCAAACATAAGTGCTGTTGCCACATTCCTGTCAATCTTTATATTATTAGATATGAAATACGCAGCTATAATAGATGCACACGCACCTACTCTCGGTCTTATATCACAGAACTTATAATCAGCCATTCCAAATGATGGATGGTGGTCTATACACATAGTAACTTGGCCTTCTAGATTCTTAAGATTAGCATTACCAGTCTGCGAATCAACTAAAATAATCTCGTCCTCTTTTGTAATATCCTTAACTTCGCTTAAATGCTTTATATTGATTCCTAAACTCTCTATCATCTTCTTTGTACTATATTTATCAATCTTTCCCTGATAACATATTGTACTTCTGATTCCATTCTTCTCTAATAACACCTGAAGCCCGAATGCACTTGCAATAGCATCAGGATCCGGAAAGTTATGTGTCTGAATATATATATGTTCTTTATCTATACATTCTAACATTTTCTCTAAATTCGTTTTTTTATCTTCCAAAAAGTTTTCCCCCATTGGTTTTTTTCTTATAATTTTATCACTATCTTCTTGTGTAACTTACATAATATTATACCTTAATACACCTTTTAAATCAATCACATTATATGTTTTTTGACATACTATATAATATGATATCGATGTCAAAAGCTGCCTTACGAATTGTTTCGTGCATTGCACTCCCACACTCCTGACATCTATTATAATACATATAATATCTATAATGTAAAATGTGGAGGTCATTTGATGAAACCAATTCTTAAATTAAATAATATTTCATTTTCATATATGTCAGCTTCTGAACAGATAACAATAATTGACAGCCTCTCTTTAGAAGTATTTCCGGGTGAAATAATATCTATAATCGGTCCTGAAAAATGTGGTAAAAGCACCATACTTTCTATAATCTGCGGTCTTACCAATCCTACCTGCGGGTATATAAATTGCAGTAAAACCCATATCGGATATATGGTTCAGAATGGCGATCTATTCCAATGGCATAATATCTACCGTAATTTCTCGAAATACTATAATAATCCACCAGCCCTCTACAAACAGCCTGAAATCAATCCATCTTTTTCTGAAAAATGTTCAAACATTAATTCCTGTAAATGTTGTGAGAAAAAAGCTGCTCTTATTAAAGTTCTCGCTTCTGAGCCTGATTTACTTCTTTTAGATGAGCCTTTTACCTCATTTAACATTGAAGCCCGTTCAGCTATCAGAACAGATATTATTAATCTTATTCATTTAGAACATAAAAGTGCTATTTTTATATCTGCAAATATCGATGAGGCATTGTCAATCAGCGACAGAGTCATAATTCTTTCTAAAATGCCTTGCAGAATTATTAAAGAATTCCGCACTGACAACAACCTGTTATGATAATCTCATTTTGAAGTCATCATAACCAAATTCTTTTATAATTTGTATCTCTCCGTCTTTTTCATATGCAATTGACGGAAGCTTCATTCCATTAAATGTATTAGTTTTAACCATAGAATAAATTGCCATATCACAGAACCTAAGCCTGTCTCCTACCTTCAACGGCTCTTTAAAATAATAATCGCCGATTATATCACCGGCAAGACAGGTAGGACCTCCAAGTCTGTATCTGATACCACTATTATCGCAGGTTTTGTCACATATTAATGGTGTATATGGCATTTCTAAGACATCAGGCATATGACAGGCTGCTGAAGTATCTAAAATCGCAATGTTTCTTTCATTTTCAATAATGTCTAAAACAGTTGTAACAAGATAACCGGCATTGAGTGCAACCGCTTCACCCGGTTCAATATACACTTCAAGATCATATTTCTCTTTCATATGAATTATGCACTTTATCAATGTTTCAATATCATAATCATCTCTTGTTATATGATGTCCACCACCGAAATTAATCCATTCCATATCATACAATGCATATCCGAATTTTTCTTCGATTACCTCAAGAGTTTTAAGTAAATCATCTGAATTCTGCTCACATAACGTATGAAAATGTAAGCCTGATATTCCATCTAAATCTGCTTTTTTAAAATTATCTAATGTTATTCCCATTCTCGAATATTTAGCACATGGATCATATATCTCATGTCCCTCCTGGGTTGAATATTCAGGGTTAATTCTAAGGCCATACTTCTTGCCTGCCTTAATTGCCTTTTCCTTATATCTGCTCCATTGTGACTGTGAATTAAATACTATATGGTCACAGATTTCTAAGATTTCATCTATCTCATCATCTCTGTAAGCGGCTGAATATACGTGTGTTTCACCGCCCATATATTCTTTACCAAGTCTGGATTCGTATAGTCCACTTGCTGTTGTCCCTGATAAATATTTACCAATCAGCGGATATGTATAAAACATTGAAAAACATTTCTGCGCTAACAGAATATGGCAACCTGTTCTATCCATAACATTTCTTAAGATTTTCAGGTTTTTCTCTAACAAATCTTCCTCCACCACAAAGCATGGAGTAGGAATATTATCATAAGTATACTTCATTATAAATCTTCCTTTTCAATTGTAAGCAATGCATCACCATTTATTTCATCATATGATTTCTTCATAAGTCTCTCTGCCTGCTTCGCAACAACATTTTCAAAGTAATTTCGTATTTCTCTTGCGTTAGCGAAATTTTCTCCTGCATTAGCAACCATAACGCCAATTTTAAGTGCAAGCTCTTCTTTAACACCCTCTCCTATTATAAAGTCCTGAGATGTACACATTTCAATAAATATATCAACTAACTGACTAACTGAATAATCTTCAAACTGTATATATTTGTTAAATCTTGAACGAAGTCCCGGATTGGAGTCTAAAAATTTCTCCATAGGTTCAGGATAACCTGCAACAATTACAATCAGTCTGTCTCTGTTATCCTCCATCAGTTTAAGCAATGTATCAACTGCCTCCTGTCCGAAATCTCCGCCATTATTCTCATAACTTGTAAGTGCATATGCTTCATCAATAAACAATATGCCACCCATAGCTTTCTCAACGACTTCCTGAACCTTTTCCGCAGTCTGTCCCATATAGCCTGCAACCAGTCCTGAACGGTCTGTTTCTGTTAAATCTCCCTTTTCTAGCAATCCAAGGCATTTATATATCTGACCGATTTTTCTTGCAACAGTTGTCTTACCTGTTCCCGGATTACCTATGAATACAAGATGATTGCTCATTACAGGATATTTTAAGCCTCTTTCTTTTCTTATCTTTTGCACCTGTAAAATGTTTACAAGACTGTGAATTTCTTTCTTCACTCCGTCTAATCCAATCATTGAGTCTATATCATCAAGCAAAGCCTTGATGTTATCTGACGGTTCCATATTTCTGGCATTCCCAAAACTTCCGGCATTTCTGGCATTTTCAAAATTTTCGGCATTACCTGCATTTGCTGAATTTCCCGAATTTCTTTCTATATACCCTTGATAATCAGGATTATTTCTTAATGATTCAGGTGCTTTATCTTCATACATTTCTTTAACAGATCCACTCATTGAATAATCTCTTTTTATACTGAAATTGATATTCACACTTCCATTTTTTGAACTGCCTTTTAAATCATAATATCCCGCAAAACTTTTATCTCCGGAATAAGGATTATAATACGCATTTTCATCTCTCATATTTGCACGCGCATAGAAATTTTGTGATTTATCAGTATAATTGCCTCTGTTTAACATCACTTTATTGAAATTAGATTCTGTTTTATCAATTTCTACTTCATCAAAATATATATCCATATCTTCTGCATTCAGAATAAGATTAAGAATATTTCTTAACATATCTTCAAATGCCATCATCTGGTATGGAAACTGTATTGTATTACTACTGATTACACCATATCCGAACTGTTTTAATGCTTTGTATAGTATTCTTGTGTCCTTAAGAAAAATATTCATTGATTTCTTCATAATTTTTCTTTCTTCACTAAGCACATATAATATTGATTTTGGAATCTTTGTCAAAAAATTATTTTTAAGGCAGACATCTTCCCAATAATATTTTCTAAGAAGCTCTTCATTTTCAATGATATCGAATGTACCACATAGAATTTTCTTCTCTCTGTAACACAAAACTCCGTCCATGGTTGCAAGTAAATATCCCATTCGCAGTAAATCATCCTGAAAATATTCTTGCAATTCTCCTTTATCAAATAAATATCCGTTTCCTTCATATTTTTCACATATAGAAAGAGCCTGTTTAATACTTAATTTATATATTTCAAAATTATCTTCCATAAAACTCTCCATTTCGCAAACTTATCATATTGTAGAAATTATCACAAAACATTAAATTCTGCTCCTCGATAATTTCTACAACTATTTCTGATTACGATAATTTCTACAACCATTTCTGATTAATCTATTAATACCGGATTAAAATCTTCTTCCCAAGGAAGTCCGAACTTATTAAGTGCTTCCATAAATGGATCCGGATCAAATTCCTCGATATTAAATACGCCAGGACCTTTCCACACACCTGTCATTATAAGCATTGCGCCAATCATTGCAGGAACACCTGTTGTATAACTGATTGCCTGTGAACCAACCTCTTTATAACATTCCTGGTGGTCACAAATATTATACAGATAGTACGTCTTATCTTTACCATCTTTCTTGCCTCTGAATATGCATCCTATATTAGTCTTTCCAACTGTTCTTGGACCTAAACTTGCAGGATCAGGTAATACCGCCTTTAGAAATTGCAATGGTACAATCTGTTTTCCCTCGAATTCTATAGGTTCAATTGAAGTCATTCCAACATTTTCCAGGCATTTAAGATGTGTAAGATAGCTCTGTCCAAATGTCATAAAGAATCTGATTCTCTTGATTCCCGGTATATTTATTCCAAGTGATTCTAATTCCTCGTGATGTAAAAGGTACATATCTTTTTTACCTACACCCTTAAAATCATACTCTCTTTTTATTTCCATCGGCTTAGTTTCAACCCATTTGCCGTCTTCCCAGTAACTTCCATTTGCCGAAACTTCTCTTATATTAATCTCAGGATTAAAATTCGTAGCAAAAGGATAGCCATGGTCACCACCATTACAATCCAGTATATCTATATAATTAATTTCGTCAAATTCATGTTTTAAGGCATATGCACTGAATACACCTGTTACTCCCGGATCAAAACCACTTCCTAAGAGTGCTGTTATTCCTGCTTCCTTGAACTTCTCACGATATGCCCACTGCCATTTATATTCAAACTTCGCTGTATCAAGAGGTTCATAGTTAGCTGTATCTACATAATGTGTCTTAGTTGCAAGACACGCATCCATTATCGTTAAATCCTGATAAGGAAGCGCAAGATTTAATACAACATCAGGTTTAAAACCATTAATAAGTTCAATTAATTCATCTACATTATCTGCATCTACCTTTGCTGTATGTATAATTGTTTTTGTCTTATCTTTTAATTCTTCTTTTAATTTATCGCATTTACTCTTTGTTCTGCTTGCAATCATTATCTCTTCAAATACTTCACTATTCTGACAACATTTATGGATTGCAACTCCTGCAACTCCACCACAGCCTATTATTAAAGCTTTACCCATTCTGATTCACCATTTTAACCTTTCTTTTATCGATTTTATCCTACGGAAAGTAACAATTCTCTTATTACCTTGCATGCAACCGCTGTAGATACTCCTGAAGTATCTAAATTAGGTGCAAGCTCATTAACGTCCATTCCGACAATATTTAATTCTGATACTTTCCTGATTGCACTAAGAAGTTCTAGGAATGTAACGCCTCCTGCTTCCGGAGTTCCTGTTCCAGGAAATATTGATGGATCTAACACATCTAAATCAATAGTAAAATATACCGGATAACCTTTACATTCTCTTATTGCATCTTCTAATCCGTCAAAATTGAACTTATTAAGTGTTGTATGTTCTTTTGCCCAGTAGAATTCATTTCTTTCACCACTTCTTATACCGAACTGATATATTCTGTCATCTCCGACAAGGTCCCATATTCTTCTGATAACTGAAGCATGTGAAAGATTTTCTCCTAAATACTCATCTCGCAGGTCTGTATGGGCATCGAAATGAATTACCCTTACATTCTGATATTTTTCATAAATCTTTTCAAATGCTCCAAATGTTACTAAATGTTCTCCACCAATCATACATGGTATCTTTTCATTTTCAAGAATTAAAGCAGTCTTTTCACCAATCATATCAAGCGCTTTTCTCGGATTACCAAATGGCAGTTCTATGTCCCCGCCATCGAATACCTTGATATCCTCTAAATCTCTGTCCTGATATGGACTATATGTCTCAATTCCATATGACTCACTTCTTATTTCCTTACTTGCAAAACGTGTGCCTGGTCTATATGAGGTTGTCGAATCAAATGGTGCACCAAATATCACAATATCCGCATTTTCAAAATCAGATTCACAACCAATAAAATTTTCAATATTTCTATTCCACATCTCTTAACAGCTCCTCTACATAATTTGGAAGTGCAAATGCACCCACATGAAGTCTGGTATTATAATACTTTGTCTGTATGCCTAACATATCCCATTTAGCACCGCTAAAGTCTTTGGTTGGATGATATTTCTTAGAAGAAAAGCCAAATAACCAGTGTCCTGACGGATAGGTAGGAATATGTGCCTGATATACCTTACTTATCTTAAAGCTTTCAACTATACGCTTATGCGCTCTTTGCATAGCCAGCGCATCTTCACTATAGAATGGACTTTCATGCTGGTTAACTATTATACCATCTTCTTTAAGTGCCTTATAACAGTTACCATAGAATTCCTTGGTAAAAAGTCCCTCGCCCGGTCCAAACGGATCCGTAGAATCTACAATTATTAAATCATACTCATTTTCGCAGTTACGCACGTATTTAAGACCGTCCTGATATGTAATATGAACTCTCTCATCATCTAAGCTGCATGCTGTAAGCGGAAGATATTTTTTACACACTTCTACGACAAGTTCGTCTATTTCAACCATATCTATGTGTTCAATGGTAGAATATCTGCATAATTCTCTTATTACACCACCGTCTCCTGCGCCTATAACTAACACTTTCTTTACATTAGGATGAACCGCCATTGGCACATGTACAATCATCTCATGATATATAAATTCATCTTTTTCAGTAAGCATCATATATCCGTCAAGAGTCAGAAATCTTCCAAATTCCTTTGAATCAAATACATCTATTCTCTGATAATCACTCTGGGCGCTAAATAACTGTCTGTTAACTTTAATTGAAAAATTAACATCTGATGTATGCTTTTCAGTAAACCATAATTCCATCTGATCACTTCTCCTCCTTTACAACATTTAATCTTGTTATATCCATACTTTCAGGTCCTGTCATAAAACAGCCTTTTTCCTTTGCATATGATATATATGTAAGTATTTCTTCTGTTATCATTTCTCCCGGTGCTAAAATCGGTATTCCCGGTGGATAACACATAACAAATTCGCTGCATATTCTTCCTATTGTCTCTTTAACCGGTAACGACTCTTTATCAGCATAGAAAGCCTTTTTAGGCGACATCGCAACGGTCGGATTGATATATTCGTGGTCGAACATTCCTGTTCTTTCTTTTTTGAATCTTCGTCTTATTTCTGCTAATGCGCTTACCAATCTTTCTATCTCTCTTTCCCTGTCACCTACTGAAATATAGGCTAAAATATTTCCAATATCACCAAATTCAATCTGTATGTCGTACTCATCTCTTAACAAGTCATATACTTCTATTCCTGTAAGTCCGACATTGAATGTATTAACCGATAATTTTGTAACATCGAAATCATATATTGAATCTCCATTAATTATCTCTCTGCTATATGCATAGTAGTCACCTATCTCATTTATCTCATCTCTTGCATATTTCGCAAGGCTTCTCACCTTTTCAAATGTTTCCCTGCCATTTAATGCCAGATTCTTGCGTGACATATCAAGACTTGATAATAACAGATAGCTTCCACTTGTTGTCTGTGTAAGATTTATAACCTGTCTTACATAGTTATGATTAATATTTTTGCCAACTAACAATATTGAACTCTGTGTAAGACTTCCGCCTGATTTATGCATACTAACTGATGCCATATCAGCTCCCGCCTCCATCGCAGACATAGGAAGACTTTCATCAAAATAGAAATGTGTTCCATGTGCCTCATCAGCTAGTACTTTCATTCCATATGTATGTGCAAGTTCAGTAATTCTCTTTATATCCGAACAGATTCCATAATATGTCGGATTATTAACCATTACGGCTTTCGCATCAGGATTTTCTAATATGGCTTTTTCAACTTCTGATACAGACATTCCTAAAGCAATTCCTAATCTTTTATCTGACTCCGGATTAACATATACAGGTATTGCGCCGCTTAGTATTAATGCATTTATTGCACTTCTATGTACATTTCTTGGCATTATTATCTTATCGCCCTCTTTACAGGTTGCAAGTATCATTGTCTGTACTGCCGAAGTCGTTCCTCCCACCATGAAAAATGCATGTTCTGCTCCGAATGCATCTGCTGCTAATTCTTCTGCTTCTTTAATTACTGATACCGGATGGCACAGATTATCTAAAGGCTTCATTGAATTCACATCTACTGACATACATTTTTCACCCAGAAAATCTGTAAGCTCTTTATTAGCTTTTCCATGTTTATGTCCCGGTACATCAAATGGTACTATTCTTTCTCTTTTAAGTCTGTTCAACGCCTCATATAATGGCATTCTGTTCTGTTCAAGTTTCATTTCCGTCTCCATTCCATTTATGGGATTATCTAGAAAATATTACTTCCACTAAATATTTCTATCATTTCTCTTCTAAGGCTGTTAGTTATCTCTAATCTTTCTTTTGGTGGCAATTCATACACATCTGTATTAAACAGGTAATTTTGTAAATCAATCTCTTTAATAAGCATTTTCGTATGAAAAATATTAGACTGATACATATTTACATCTATTGCATCATATTTCTTCAATGTTGCACTGTCTATATAATCCTGTATTGATGTAATCTTATGGTCTATGAATAACTTTTTACCATTGACATCTCTAGTAAAACCTCGCACCTTATAATCCATAGTTATAATATCTGAGTCAAAGCTTCCAATCAGATAATCAAGTGTAGATAATGGTGTTATCTCTCCGCACGTTGCCACATCAATATCTACTCTGAATGTTGCAATACTCGTCTCAGGATGATATTCAGGATATGTATGTACCGTAACATGGCTTTTATCTAAATGGGCCACCGTAGTATCTCCCTTAGTAATAATCTCTCTACGCATATCGCCACTTCTGGCCTTTAACATCTGCTCTTCTGCTAAAAGTATCGTAACACTTGCCCCCTGCGGTTCATAATCCTGTTTAGACACATTCAGGATATGCGCCCCTATCATTTCTGTAATATTACATAATATCTTAACCAGACGTTCAGAATTATACTGTTCATCAATATATGAAATATAGTCTTTCTGCTCTCTTTCTGATTTCGCATAACAGACATCATATATATTAAAGCTTAATGATTTCGTCAGATTATTAAAACCATATAATTTTAATTTGTCATTCATCTTCTTCTCCTGTCAATTGGCAAAAGGATAAATCCACTTTGCATAATTCTAATTTTCCTATTAAAGAATAAAGAATGTCGCTTGCGACATTCTCCGCCTGCGGCGGATTGCGATAGCAACATTTTCCGTTCCGCCGCAGTGCGATCCTCGCGGAGCGTTTTTGCTTACTAGGACAATTTCAACGAAATTTTCTAGTAAGCAAAAAAAAATCAAGTGTATGCACACTTCCAGCACAAACACTTGATTATATTTACTAATTGGTTTATTTATTTTTGAATTTCACAAAATTAATTCATATTTATTTATTCAATATAGCGTTTAGAGTCTATATAGCAAGAAATTACTTTTACTACTCTTATTGATTTTTCACAAGTGTGATGTGCACATAGTGCAACTGTCTATCCAATTGGTTATTAAGTCACCAACTCAATGCCATCACTGGCATCAACTTATAAAATTTGAATTATAAATTCAATCAATATGGTAATTTCAAAATTACCCTGTTCAAAATAATTCCTGCAAAACTTTACGCTTGCTTTTCCCATCATTTTTCTAAAATGATATTCGAGGAAAATGTTTTCATTTTTCACTAAGGGTGATTATATATTATTTCTGTATGATATGTCAATGATTTTTCACATTATTTATTATCATAAATAAATTCTATATTCACACTGTCATAGAAGAATTTAAGTATTTCTTCGTAATTCATTCCCTTGTCTATCATACTTTTTACAGCAGTCTGGCTCATTCCGGCACCATGCCCATAGCCTCCGCCATAGAAGGTGTAACTATTACCATTCTTCTCTACTGTAAAATATGCACTTGGCAAAGCATTAAATGTATCAACTGATGTGCCGTCTGCTTTATTAATTGCTATTCCATTAGGACTTATCAGATTCCTTATAGCTGTCTGCTTTACTATCTTAACTACAGCCGATGTTCCCTTAATAATCAATTCTTCTATCGTTCCTCCCACTCCGCGTTTTTCTACATACATATCTGTAACTTCCCCTATATTAGTAAGTTTCCTGCTTACAAAACCCTCATCTGTCCAGGTAAGAACATTATCAGGATAACTGTTATATATCCTTGCTATATTTCCATTAATGCTGTCTGATAATTGCTCCTTTGTCATTGTAATATTCCATCTGTACCATGAACTTCCTTTATCATAAGTATCATATTCTGTTTTAATAAATTCATTGAATGTATTGTTATCAGATAAATCAATGTTATTGTCACCGTCACATAATAATTTACCTTTGATATACGGAAGAGGACTTCCTCCCCATACTGTAGAATCTGTTGTACTTCCACAAGAGGTTGCAAAGAAATATGTATTTGCTATTTCACCATTATACATTAACACCTGACCATAGGTAGCTTTAACCGCTGATATCGAATTCTCATTTTCAGGCGTGACATTATATACCTGATAATCTGTGCTGTCATTTACCTGTGCGCCATATGCACTTAATGCACCATTATTCATATGGCTTACAGCATAACTTCTTGCACATACTGCCTGAACTTTTAATGCCTCAATACCATATGAGGACGGCATCTCGCTTGGAACTACGGCATACAGATATTGTTCTAACGATAATTCATTAATCACAACTATTTTTCCGTCATACAAGCCTAACTCAATTGTTCCTCTGTATTCAGGATTATTGCCATTACGACTAACTGAATTAAGCATAATCTTGCCATTTTCGTCCTGCGCCACAATCTTTATTCTTCCCACCTTTAACTTATCATTATCGCAATTAAATGTAAGTGAATCTCCTGAATTATATAAATCTTTTCTCTCTTTAGGAGTATCTGAACCATCATTTTCAAAATAGATTACATAGAACGGACTCTTACTGCTTACAGTTACATAATCGTGTGTTAAAGCGGTATAACCCGTAGCCTTAATAAGAACTCTTATGTTGTCAGCATTAGGAAGATTATCCATAAATATTCCACAGATTTTCTTATCTGCAACTATAAATCTCAGGTTCTCATCTCCGACTCTTACACTTTCAATTCCCTGTTCTTTATAAGAATCATATGAAGAATATACTCTGTATTTTTCATCTAATGCAACATTACCAAAACCCTCTACTTCTATACCATTCTCACTTATCGCCTGCACTTTTCCACTTATACTGTCCCTCTTAAGACTCATTTTCACAATTTTATCATCTCTTATAACTAAGTCGCACATAACGCCCTCTAATTTCTCTTTTAATCCCTTTACCGCAAATGTACGCTCAATGCCATTTAATCTGACAGTAATATTATCTTTTTCACTGCCAATGATTAACAGATTATTAAAAGTTACCTCATTGCTTACCTTTTTAATAAATATAATCCGGTTGTCACGAACCATTGCTTCAATACATTTATCATTCAGATTATCCATTGAAAGATTATAAACATAACTTCTGGCATCAGAAACAATATTTTTATTCTCCTTATCAATACGATAAATATTAATGGTCTTAGTATCACATATTTTATCCATTCCATTTGCTTTACTAATAAATACTAATATCTCATACCAGTTTTCCCTGCTTATTTTATCAGTTTTACCCAACTTAACTCTGATAATGCTTTTTATATCCTCTAAACCAAGTGTTTCTAACATATTCTCCGCATCATCTATACTTATATAATCATTTCCATTCTTATAATTACCACGATTAATAATCTCTTCTCCATACATTGAATTAATCGATTCAATTCCCTCTTCTATAATTACATACTCTTTTATGGTATTTTCTTTCTTATTCATAAAAAAAGCTATATAAATTAACGCAAAAACAATACCTGTTATACATATTGCGGATATTAGAATCTTACTTTTCCTCTTCAACATTGTTTTAACCATTCCTTTCGTTTATTCATATAGCTGTCTGCTTTTTAATCTTATGAGTAGTCCGTTTCCATTATTACATAAAATATTCCGTCAAAAATATTTCACTGATAAATCTTCTGCCGATAATTTTATTTTTCTATATACAATACTCAAATAATATTTTTCACTAAATTTAAAATATAATATAATTAACCAAGAAATAAATGAATTGAAAAAAGCAGCACCAATGGTGCTGCCTTAATTTCATATATACCCCAAAATGTCGGCTCCTGCAGTTTTGATTCCTAGCAAAGCTAGGTGGGTTTCCGCATTCAGGCTTCTGTGGTCCACTCAAAGGAGGCTTCACATCCGACTAAAGATATAAGAGTCCCTGTTCAAAAATGTAGGTTCAAAAAAACAGAAGTTATCGTGCATTCCAGGAAATATATACTAACTAAATCGTTGAATTTAGTATACTTTATTTTATGAAAATTTTCAATAAAAAATTCATATTTTTTGCAAGTTTTTTTAGTTAATTTCTACCAAAGAAATCCGGTCTCAAAACTTTCCTTAAACATAGTTAGACTATTAATTACTAAAACCTTACACATACAATTATCAACTTATAAAATCTATATTCGATGAATTTTAATATATAAATATTAGAACTTGTGTTTCAAATTGCTAATTTGTCGATGTCGTTGTTTAGTTCTTTAGATTATTTGTGTTCATTCAACAACCAGACAATTAAACAAAGTTGTCCGCCTATGACACACACTCGATTTATGACGTATCGTGTGGGTGTTATATACCGCCATATGCAAAAGGTCGGTGCAGTAAATCACCATTCAAGCAAAGCGCGTTTGATTTACTGCACCGTAATAACCTCTGCATATGACGGTATTTACACCCACTAGATTAAGTTATATGAGAGAATGTGTCATAGGCGGACATCTTAGCTTAATTGTCTGTATGGTGAATGTACACAAAATTAAAACTAAACAACGACACCTGACAAATTTACGCAATTCTTACAATAAGTTCTAATATTTATATATTTCAAATTCATTCGACATATGATTTATAAATTAATTGTATTATTATGGTTTTAGTAATTAATTTCTACCAAATTCTGAAAGTTCGAGTCCCGGATTTCTTTCTAAGACCATATTAGGACTCCATGCATTTGCAAATAAAAGAAGAGGATTACCCTTAAGGTCTTTTATCTTCTTCATATCTGAAGTTCCTGATATCTGATTTAAGTCAATATCCTTACTTACCACCCATCTGATGTGTTCATATGGAAGTCTTTCAAGTTTAATTTCAACATTATATTCGTTCTCAAGTCTGTATTGTAATACCTCAAACTGTAATACTCCGACTACTCCGACTATAATCTCTTCCATTCCGGTATTAAACTCCTGGAATATCTGTATAGCACCTTCCTGTGCAATCTGGTTAATACCCTTGACGAACTGTTTTCTCTTCATAGTATCAACCTGTCTTACTCTTGCGAAATGTTCAGGGGCAAATGTAGGTATTCCCTCGAATTCGAATTTATCATTTGAAGAACATAATGTGTCACCTATTGAGAATATACCCGGGTCAAATACACCTATAATATCGCCTGCATATGCTTCTTCCACGATATGTCTCTCCTGAGCCATCATCTGCTGTGGCTGTGAAAGTTTTACCTTTCTTCCACCCTGCACATGGTTAACCTCCATACCTGCTTCGAATTTACCTGAAGTTATTCTCATAAATGCAATTCTGTCTCTATGAGCCTTATTCATATTTGCCTGAATCTTGAATACAAATGCTGAGAAATCAGGTCTGAACGGATCAATTTCTCCAATATTTGATTTTCTTGGAAGTGGCGAAGTTGTCATCTTAAGGAAATGCTGTAAGAAATTCTCTACACCGAAATTAGTAAGTGCTGAACCGAAAAATACCGGTGTCAAATCTCCTGCCTGTACCTCACTAAGATTAAATTCTGCACTTGCACCATCTAATAATTCCAAATCTTCAGTAAGTTTATCGTAGAGGTCGTTTCCCATATGCTCTACTAATTCTTTATTATTAGCTTCATTCCATTCAATTCTGCTCGTTTCAACTTCTTTTTGTCCATTCATCGCAGCCTTGAATGTAGTAACTACATTTTCCTGTCTCTCGTAAACACCTTTAAATGATTTTCCTGAACCGATAGGCCAGTTTATAGGACATGTTCTGATTCCTAATACATTTTCTATCTCATCTAATAAATCAAATGGATCATTAGCTTCTCTGTCCATCTTATTTATAAATGTAAAGATCGGTATATGTCTCATTACACATACCTTGAATAATTTAATTGTCTGTTTCTCAACACCCTTAGATGCATCTATAACCATTACCGCTGAATCGGCAGCCATTAATGTTCTATAGGTATCCTCTGAGAAATCCTGATGTCCCGGTGTATCTAGGATATTAATACAATATCCACCATAGTTAAACTGCATAACCGATGACGTAACAGAAATACCTCTTTCCTTTTCAATCTCCATCCAGTCAGATACTGCATGCTTCGCTGTCTTTTTTCCCTTAACCGAGCCTGCAAGATTAATAGCTTTACCATATAACAGAAATTTTTCTGTTAATGTTGTCTTACCTGCATCAGGATGGGAAATGATTGCAAATGTTCTTCTTTTCTTAATTTCTGTACTTAAATCTGCCACATTTATCTCCATTCCACAGACTAATTGTTGTCTGTCTTTTCTACTATTTCATTTTTATTTTTATATATGGAATTAGCAGGAACATATCCTCTTACCATAGATAATGGATATACATTTGTATGTGAACCAATTACTGTACCCGGATTCATAACCGTATTACAACCTACTTCAACATAACTTCCAAGTATTGCACCTAATTTCTTAAGTCCAGTCTCCACATATCCATTGTCTGTTTTAATCTTAACAAGTGTTTTATCTGATTTGAGATTCGATGTAATCGAACCTGCACCCATATGTGATTTATATGATAATATTGAATTACCTACATAGTTATAATGTGGTGTCTGGACACAGTTAAATAAAATAGAACTCTTTAACTCTGTCGAATTACCTACAACGCTTCCTTTACCCACTACTGCTGCACCTCTTATAAATGCACAATGTCTGATTTCAGCATCCTCATCTACAATAAGTGGTCCATTTAAAAAAGCTGTAGGTGCAACTTTTGCACTTTTAGCAATCCAGATATTCTCTCCACGTTTCTCGTATCTATCCTCTGGTAAAGTATTACCTAATTTAATAATCTTCTCGTCTAATCCATTGAAAACTTCCCATGGATAAGTAAGACCTTTAAAAAAATCTTTTGTAATTGTCTCTTCTAAATCAAGTAATTCACTGATTTCTAACATATTTTCCTCCAAATATTTACAAATTAAATCATCATTAAATTCTAATACAAATCATATATTCTGCTTTTACTCTACTGTTACTGATTTTGCAAGGTTTCTTGGCTGGTCAACGTCACAACCTTTTAAAACTGCTGTATAATATGCAATGTACTGCATAGGCACAGCAGCTAGCATAGGCATAAGTATATCATCAAGTTTAGGAATCTTTACAAGATAATCTGCTACATCATTTCCTAATTCCACATCTTCAGTACATATAATAGTTACTTTTGCACCACGCGACTTAACCTCTTTCACATTGCTGACTGTCTTCTCAATCAAATCACTCTGTGTAGCTACTGCTATTACAGGCATATCATCAGTTACAAGTGAAATTGTTCCATGTTTAAGTTCACCTGCTGCATATGATTCTGAATGAATATATGAAATCTCTTTTAATTTCAAAGAACCCTCCATGCTAAGTGCATAGTCAAGCCCTCTACCAATATATAATAAACTGTCTGCATTAACTAATCTGGATGCGATAAACTGACACTTTTCTTTTAATTCCAATACATCTGTAAGTCTGTCTGGAATCTCTGTAAGTGCTTTAGTTAATTCCTTACATTTATCTTCTGTTATCTTTCCTTTTGCATATGCAAGTTCAAATGCAAGAAGATACATAATACTTAACTGTACACTATATGCTTTAGTAGATGCAACCGAAATCTCCGGACCTGCATGTGTATATATAACTATGTCTGATTCTCTTGCAATTGTAGAACCCTTAACATTAACTATTGAAAGTGTGGTAGCTCCCTTTTCTTTAGCTAATTTAAGTGCTGCATAAGTATCCGCTGTCTCACCCGACTGTGAAACTAAGATTACTAAATCTCCCTCTTCTACGAGTGGATCTCTATATCTGAATTCTGATGCAATATCAACTGTAACTTCTATTCTTGCTAATTTCTCAATTATATATTTACCAACAAGTCCTGCATGCATGGCAGTTCCACAAGCAACTATATAGATACGTTTATAGCTCTTAAGCATATCCATTGTAAGTCCACTTTCCTCAAGATATGGCATACCATCCTGTATTCTTGGAGATATTGTAGTCTTAATAGCTGTAGGCTGTTCATTAATTTCCTTAAGCATAAAATGCTCATAGCCACCCTTTTCTGCTGCATCTATATCCCAGTCTGCTGTCTGGAGTTCTTTTGTAACTATTTCACCTTCAGGACTATATATTTTAACTTCTTTCTCAGTAATCTCTGCTATTTCATCCTGTTCAAGCAGATAATAATTCTTAGTATATTTAAGAATTGCAGTAACATCAGAAGCTATAAAGTTCTCATTTTCTCCAACACCTATGATTAATGGACTTTCCTTTCTTACAGCAAATACTGTCTCCGGAAAATCTCTGAACAATATTCCAAGAGCATAAGAACCTTTAACTTTATCAATCATTTTGCTGATAGTCTCAATAGGATTGCCATCATAATAATAATCTAATAACTTAGCCACTGTCTCTGTATCTGTTTCACTTTCAAAACCATAGCCCTGAGAAATTAAGAATTCCTTTATATGTTTATAATTCTCTATAATACCATTATGGACAATTGTCACTCTCTTATTACCAAGTGGATGTGAATTAATATCTGAAGGTTCTCCATGAGTTGCCCATCTTGTATGACCGATACCACAATGTCCATGAGGCTTTTTACCATTGCTCATCTTCTCTATAAGGTCATTTAACCTTCCTTTAGACTTCTCAACTACGATTTTATCTCTTTCAAAAACTGCAATACCTGCTGAATCATATCCTCTATATTCTAACTTTCTTAAACCGTCAACTAAGACGTCAGCGCATTCTCTTTCGCCTACATATCCGACAATTCCACACATAATTTCATTATCCTTTCATTAATTTATTTTGCTTGCATACACATATATTGGTGGTGTTCAGTCCCTAAAAGGGCTTTGACACCCTAATCTTACTTTTTATAAAATTTAGAGACTTCATTGAATTTCTGTTTTAATTCATATTGTTTATTAGAATTAATCACACCCATAGTTCTTCTGGTAACAAAGCCCTCAAGTTTATCCATATATTCATCAGATGTAATCTTGCCCTCTGCTACATATGTAAGACCTTTCTCCCAGCTTGCTGTAAGTTCAGGGTTAAGTAAATGGTAAATTGAAGCATTAACTACTTCATATACCATCTCACCCATCTGTGTAGGTGTAATAATCTGTGTCTTCTTATTCAATGCCAGATACTTAATATTCACAAGTTTCTTAAGTATCTCTGCTCTGGTAGCACTCGTACCTATTCCACTACCCTTAATCTGTGCACGAAGTTCTTCATCTTCAATTAACTGTCCTGCACTTTCCATAGCAAGAATAAGTGAACCTGAATTATATCTTTTAGGTGGTGATGTCTTTCCTTCCTTTATTGATAACTCATTGCATTGAAGTGTATCACTTTTTCTTAATTTTTTCAACAATTCTATAGTATTTGTATCAATTGCCTGCTCTGTATCCTTTGTATTATCCTGATTAGTATCTTCTTTCTTCTTTATAAACGAGTACTTAGTAACCTTTAGATATCCCTCTGAGATCAATATCTTGAAATTTGCAAAGAAAAGTTCACTATATATATTTTCCTCTTCCTTAATTGGCATAGATACTTTAATTCCAACTTTCTGATATTGTGCCGGTGGATAGAATATGCTTAAAAACCTTCTTGCAATAACTTCATACACTTTAACACTTATAGGATTCATAGAATTCAATGCACTTAATCCCTGTCCTGTAGGAATTATTGCGTAATGGTCTGTAATCTGTTTATCATCTACATATCTTGTCGATGCGATATTTTTAAAAGTACCTGCTTCTAAAATCTCCTTGGCATATTCAGAAACCATTGAATATCCACATAATCCTCTGATATTTTTACTGATTTCCTTAGCCACTGCACTCGATAATACTCTCGCATCTGTTCTTGGGTATGTAACACATTTTCTCTCATATAAATCCTGAACCACTTTAAGAGTCTCATCAGGACTTATTTTAAATAACTTAGAACATTCATTCTGAAGCTCAGCAAGGTTGAATAATAATGGAGGATTTTTCTTCTCAGTTTTCTTCTCTACACTTTCAACTGTAGCTATATTTCCATTTTCTTTTATTTTATCAATTAATTCCTTAGCATATTTTTCCTCTTTAAAACCATTTTCCTTATACAGATATGGTGACTGGAAATATTTTGACTTCTCATTAACACGCCATTCACTATCGAAATTAAAATCATCTGTACATTTAACATTTGCATTGACACGATAAAATGGTGTCTCCACAAATGCCCTTATCTCTCTTTCACGTCTTACTATCATTCCAAGTACACATGTCATAACACGACCTACCGATAATACAGCCCTGTCGGTTCTAAGATAATTAGATACTGAATTACCATACTTAAGTGTAAGCACTCTTGAGAAATTGATTCCCATAAGATAGTCTTCTTTAGCTCTCAGATATGCAGCTTCTGATAGATTATTATATTCAGATATATCTTTAGCGGTGTTAATTCCCTTAATTATCTCCTCTTCTGTCTGTGAATCTATCCATACTCTCTTCTCATTCTTATCATGAACTCCTGCCATCTGTGCAACCAGACGGTAGATATATTCTCCCTCACGTCCCGAGTCGGTACAGACATAGATGGTATCTACATCTTCTCTGTTAAGAATGCCTTTAACGATTTCAAACTGCTTCTTAACCCCGTCTATTACCTCATATTTCCATACCTTGGGAAGAAATGGGAGAGTCTGAAGACTCCACTTCTTAAGGTTAGGATCATATGCCTCAGGATAGCTCATTGTAACAAGATGTCCGACACACCATGTAACTATACTTTTATCGTCCTCTATATACCCATCTCTATTTTTGCCTGTTATTTTTAATGCTTTCGCAAATTCCCTCGCTACGCTGGGTTTCTCTGCGATATATACTGATTTTGCCATTTTTCCTCCACTTTCATTCTAAAGCAAATAGCTGTGCGAAAAATAATCGCATCGGCATTATTTTTCGCGCTATTCCTCATTTCTTCGCGGCTTGCCGCGAATGGGCGATGAGAAATTCGTGCAAGCGATTTCTCATCTGCCATATAGGCTATTTGCTTTTGTTCTAAAGCAAATAGCTGTGTGAAAAATAATTGCATCGGCATTATTTTTCACACTATGCCTGCTCGTCTAATGTTAAACTGTATGCATCAAGAAATTTATCAATAAAATAATCCGCCTCTTTACAATCTAACTTTCTTATTGCTTCTATTGTAGACTTCTCTGCCTCAAGGAAATCTGAATTACCCATTCTCTTTTCTTCAACGCATTTAATAAGTGCAGAAATCTTATCTGCCGCCTTAACTAACAATTGACTCTCTTTATTTCTATTCTCTTCATTCAAAATATTTTCATAAACCGGCTTCATCTCTTCCGGAAGTGATGAAACTAACTTATTAATGGCTGTCTCTTCCACAACCTTATATGCATCTCTTATCTCAGGTGCAAAATATTTTATCGGTGTAGGCAAATCACCTGTTATTATCTCTGGAACATCATGGTACATTGCCATTACAGCGACTTCATTTGCATCTACATTACCATTAAAATACACGTTATTAATTACTGCAAGGGCGTGTGCAATCATTCCCACTTCTAAACTGTGTTCAGCTATGTTTTCAGGAATGGTATTTCTCATAAGTCCCCATCTGTTTATATATTTCATTCTTGATGTCATTGCAAAAAAATTATAATTATCCAATATCTTTACCTCGCAAATCATAAAACTCAAACTTAGTCTCCGTACTCATAAGCACACCTGCTTTAACAACAGGGCTTGGAAATTCCTCTATATTGATTGCATCCGGATAAAACTGTGTCTCAAAGCAGACTCCGGGATTAGCGGTATATTCTACATTTCCCTTTGCTTTAAAGCCCTTAACAGCATTTCCGGTATAAAACTGCATTCCCGGCATATTCGTATAGACATTCATTCCAATTTCTGATTTCTCACTCTCTAGCTTTGCTGCTAACTTATATTCGCCAAAATGGTCTGACAAAACATAATTAATATCATAAGCCTTTTCATATGAATATGGTTTAAATGGTTTATTCATATTATCAGCTATTTTCGTCAGCTTCTGAAAATCATATGCCGAACCATCAACTTTCATAATCTTTCCTGTTGGCATTAATTTTCTGTCCACCTGTGTAACTTCATCAGAATTAATCATAACTTTATGATTTAACACACTTCCGCTATTATGTCCATCAAGATTAAAATAACAATGATTTGTCATATTCACAACCGTATCACTGTCAGAAACATAACTGTATTTAATTATTACCGACTTATCTTCCTTAACCACATATTCTACCTTTACCTTAAGATTACCCGGAAAACCCTGGTCTCCATCAGGACTTTCAAGACTGAATATAATATGTGCCGCATCATCCTCTGTAAAGCCTTCTGATTCAAAATCCCTATAATGATAACTAAACCCACTATGTAAACAGCCACCCATTATATTCTTCTTTAATTTATATGTGGTATTATTAAGTGTAAATGTTGCACCGCTTATTCTATTAGCACATCTTCCGATAACCGCACCAAATGATGGCCAGTTCTTTCTATACTGTTCATAGGTATCAAGTCCTAATACCACATCTTTAGTTTCTCCGTCCTTATCCTTTATAAATATTGACATAATGGCTGCACCTGTCTCACAAAATGAGGCACTGATATTTTCGCCTTTTACAATATATTTATATATCTCTTTACCATCTTCACTTTTACCAAATAGTTCTTTTTCTATATTCATAATTTCACCATATTCAAAAAAATGTTATAATTGCACAGTTCATATCCGTACAATTATAACATTTTTATTTTCACTAGGCAATCTATAATAAATCTTTTGTCTCTGCGTTACACAATGTTATATTAAGATTACCATTTCTGCATCTTAAATCATCTATGAATTTCTTCTGGTCAGCATCTTTTCTAAGACTTATATTATATGTAAGTTCATACATCGAACCTAAGTTAGTTGTTCTAATCTTCTCTAATGTTACATCTGTTGTATATTCATTGAATACTTCATCAAACGTCCCATTAAAATTCAGATTCTCAGGAATCGTAATTCTAAGTGTCTTAGGAAGATTCTTAACAATGCCATAACCCGTAAGCATTAAAATCAAATATACCACACCGATAATTCCCGTAAATATTACTGCAAAACTTATGTAACCAAGTCCTGTTGCAAGACCAACTGCCATTGCAAAAAATACACTTGCAATATCTTTAGAATCACCCGGAACACTACGGAATCTTACAAGTGCAAATGCTCCTGCCATGGAAAATGCTCTTGCGACATTACTTCCGACTAGCATAATAACTATCGTAACAATCGCAGGTAATATAACTAATGTAATTGCAAAATTCGTTGAAAGCTTTCTCTTTCTGTCACTGAAAATATAAATAATACTTATGATTAATCCAAGTACAAGTGCAACTCCTATACATATTAATGCTTCCTTTGCACTTAATCCGTCTGTTGATGTTGTTTCTAAAATTGTATCTAACATATTGTACCTCTTTTCTGAGCGACTTGTCTCGAAGAGGCGATGAGAAATTCGCGTAGGCGATTTCTCATCTGCCATCAATGCTATTTGCTCTCGCTCCGAAGCAAATAGCTGTGTAAAAAATCTACATATCAATTTGATTTTTTACACCATACCTCTTTTCTGTAGTTTATTATCCATAAAGTGTCTGTATTCTGTACCGTATTTAGAAAATGATGTTCCTTTCATATCTAGTTCGGCAAGAATATCTGCAAGCCATACCGGAAAGCTGCTTGCTGTCTTAATCTCTATCAGAACTTGTCCGTCCTGTAACAACTTATCTCCATAATCTCCGTCCTCTAATCTTAAGTCATCTCTTCGGGTTCTTATGTTCCTGTCAAATGTAATTCTTAAGTTTTCGTCATCTTTACCAAACATTGCAACCCTGTCATATGCTAAGAAGAGTTTTGCAACCGGTTTATAGAACTCCATAAAGAATTTTAATTCTTTTAAGACCTGTACATTGAGATAATCACCCTCCGACGGCATAATTCCATCAAATAAGAAATCATATGCCTGATTGAGTTTTAAAAGTGTTCTCCTTTTATTGACTATTCCCTTATATTTCTTTTTGATTTCTAAAAATACAATGTCATTAAAATCCGGAACTCCATAACTTCTAAGCCTTAACTTCTCTTTATATACCGGCTTATCTATCGAAGTTCTGATTAAATCATTATTCTCTGTATCAAAGTAAATGTTATTAATCGAATAGAATTTGCCATCTCTACAAAACTCGTCCATTTCCATATAAGGAATTATTTTATCAAGAAATTGTCCACAAACATCTTCGGTAATAAGATATTTTTTCTCAATCCTGTTAAATACTTCTATTGCCATTTTGTTTTCAACTCCTTTCTTCAGATAATATATTTCATATTCTATGCTTCAATATTATTATCATCAGCATTCACTTCTGAAGTTACAGGTAATTCAAACCAGAATGTACTTCCAACGCCCTCTTCACTTTCAACACCATATTTCGCATTGTGAAGTTTAAGGATATTCTGTACAATTGATAAACCAAGTCCACTACCCATAATCGCACGTTTGTGTTCTTTATCGATTTTATAATATCTGTCCCAGACATTTTCTAACTTATCTTTAGGTATTCCCTCGCCGCTATCAATAACCTGGATTCTTACATTGCCATTTTCAACTATCTGTTTTATTATGACTTTCTTATCTTCTCCGGTATAATTAACCGCATTTCCAATTAAGTTATATATAACCTGATATATTTTAAATTCATCCGCTTCTACTAATACGTGTCTGTCATATTTAAAGATAACTTTATATCCATATGGCTCAAGTAATTTAGAATGTCTTTCAATGGCTGCATTTATGCTTTCTGTTAAGTCATATTCTTTAGTCTCTAAGGTCGTAACTCCTGCCTGAATTTTTGACATATCAAGCAAATCATTTACAAGAAATGTGAGTCTCTTCGTCTCGTCAATAATTACCTGGACATTTTCAGGTGTATTCTCGCCCGGTAAATCTCTCATCACCTCTGAATATGCTGTTATCATCGTAAGTGGTGTTCTTAAATCGTGTGAGACATTTGCAAGTAATTCTTTCTGAAGCACATCACTTTTAGATAATTCTTTTGCCGTATGATTAAGAGTCTCTGAAAGCTCCGTAATCTCCTTATAATCTTTGCCGTCAAATTCCACATCAAAATTACCCTTTGCAAGTTCTTTGGCAGAATCATTTATCCGGATTATAGATTTTGAAACACGTTTAGAAATAATCAATGCAATGAGTAATGATAACAATATCATTATTCCACTTATGTAAATAAGCTGGACTCTTAATGTGTGTACGGTTGCACCAACAGGTGTAATTACTGAATTTAAGAATACTACATATGTTTCGCCTGACTGTGTTTCAACTACTCTGACTTTAATAATACTTTCGCTTTCATTCTCATTTGGCATATTAGGTAACTTGTCATATTTATCAATATTTTCTATATCTGTAGGTCTTTCTTCATTATCATTGACATCCTGCTTTATTCCTCCCGCAGGCATCATATCAGGCTTTTCGAAGTTCTTTATCTTTTCTTCTAACTTGCCACCATTTTCTACAGCACGCAGATAAATATTTTTCAAATCATTCTGGCGCATCTTATGTATAGTGCAACCTGTAGTAGTCTCTGCCGAACATATTGTATTGCCGTCAGCATCAGCAATTAACACGCAGATATCATATCTGTCTGCAATCGTATTTATGGCTGTTTCTAAATCTTCATCATTAATAACTGATAAGATATTATCTGTTGCATTCTTTAACTCTTTTTCTTTAATCCGCTTATAGAATTTATCTAAATAAACCGTTTGGAACAACCAGAGAAGTATCAGTAATATTCCTAAAAAGCTCAGCAGATAAATAAATATTTTCCATTTTATACTAATTTTTTCAGACTTCAAAACGATAACCAACTCCTCTTAATGTTACAAGAAATTTTCTGTATTCACCTAAGCTGCTTCTTAATAACTTTATATGTGTATCTAAGGTTCTGTCATCTCCATAATAGTCATATCCCCAGACATCAGTGATTAGTTTCTCTCTTGTAAGGGCAATGCCTTTATTAGTTACCATATAGAATAATAAATCATATTCCTTTGGTGTCATATCTACTTTTTTACCATCAATTGTCACTATTCTTCCGGTAAAATCAATATGTAGTCCCTCTGCATCAAAGGTTTTATGCTTCTCATTATTATCTCCTGCACTATGATGTCTTGAAATTACAGCTTTAACTCTCATCATAAGTTCTCTTGGCGAAAATGGTTTAACAACATAGTCATCTATTCCTAATTCAAAGCCATGTATCTTATCGTATTCTTCACCTCTGGCAGATAACATAATTATAGGAATGTCTTTAGACTCTCTTATCTTTCTGCAAGTTGAGAAACCGTCTAATTCAGGCATCATAATGTCTAGAATAATTAAATCAAAATCCTGTTTCTTACATACTTCAACAGCTTCTATTCCATTTGATACCTCTGTAATTTTATATCCTTCAAATTCGCCATATTTACGGATTATGGTTCTTATCTTCTCTTCATCATCTACAACCAGTAAACTATACATCTTTAACCTCCATTTCTATGATTATAAACAGATATCTGTAATACCTAAGTTATCCATCATATAACCTATATTTCACAAGTATCTATGTGATAATCAGATAATACTAAGTCAATGTGACAGTTACGTGAATATAACTTTATGCTTTTCTGAATAAATTTTAATATATTTACTATTATTATTGTATTTTTTTGCAAAATATTGTACAATATTAACATATTTCGAAGGAAATTATAATTCAGAAAGGAGTTTTAGTCAATGAATATTAGCGAACTAAAGATTCTTGTATGTGATGATTCGATTTTAGCACGCAAGAAACTAAAAGACTGTATAATTTCACTCGGTTGTACAGAGGTATTTGAAGCAGCAGATGGTGAGGAGGCTATAGCTCAATACGAAGTTAATAAACCTGATATTATATTTATGGATATCGTAATGCCTAAAAAAGATGGTATCGAAGCTTTAAAGGGTATTTTAGAAATAAATCCTTCAGCAAAGGTTATTATGGCATCTTCTGTTGGTACACAGTCATATTTAAAAGATGCTATCAAGGCCGGTGCAACAGACTTTCTTCAGAAACCACTTGATCCTGAACAGGTTAAGAAGCTTATATCTACATATTGTGAAGGAGGGAACTAAATGTTTACACAATTTTTTGGAAATTACCTATTAAATCAGAAGTTAGTAACTCCTGAACAACTTGTTGATGCACTTCAAGAGAAGAAGAACACAAGAATGAAGCTTGGTGTGTTAGCTATCAACGCAGGATATATGACTGCAAGTCAGGTAGAACGTGTTCACGAATTGCAGAGTAAGATGGATAAACGTATTGGTGATATCGCTGTTGAACTCGGTTATATGACAGAGGACCAGGTTATGGAATTATTACATGCCCAGCCACTTGGATACCTCTTACTTGGACAGGCATTAGTAGACAAAGGCTATATGAATAATGAAGCTTTTGAAAATGCTATTAATTCTTACAAAGAGAAATATTCTTTAACAGATGAAGATATATCTTCTAATGAGAATTCAAAAGTAGATAATTTAATACTTTCATTATGTGATTTCAGTAAGACAAGCAATCCTGCTTTATATCAGGAATTCGTTGCTTTATTAATGAATAACCTTATCAGATTTGTTGGTGATGATTTCACGCCATTACAGCCTGAATACAGTATTAATTCTACTTCATTCAAGTCTACTTCCCAGGGAATCAACGGTGTATTTACAACAGATACAAAGATTTTCGCAGATGAGACAACATTTATTGAATTTGCAAGCAGATATTCAGGTGAGGAAATCAATGAATTAAATGAATATGTTGAAGCATCTGGTCAGGATTTCCTTAACTTACATAACGGATTATTCACTGTTAATGTTTCTAACAATCAGCAGATTGAATTAACATTAACTCCACCTACACCATTAACAGGATTAACACCTAATGATGTAGAACATTCATTAATTCTTCCATTCCAGTATCCATTTGGAACAATAAGAATTTCAATCGGTTTATAATATTATAGTACAAAACGAGTTGATAAATATTCCATCTGTCAACTCGTTTTTTTATAAACAAAAGCAGAGCTTTTATCGCCCTGCTTCTATTCATTTAAATTTAATATTTTAAATATATTACATATTTAAGAATTTTTTAACTACGTCAGTCATTTCATCTACTTCACAAACTGTATCATGAAGAACTTTTGCATTTCTGATTTCTTCAATGGCATTTGGAACTTTAACATTTCCGATTTTGCTTAATTCATCAACTAATTCAAAATCACCCATTGAATCATACTTGCTGTCAATAGCATTCATAACACTTCTTGTAAACTTGAATGGGCTTGCTGTTGAAGCAATTACTAGTTTATTTGTGTCATTTGTATCTTTTAAGTATTTTCTTGAAACAACTGCTGCTACTGCTGTATGTGTATCAATTACATATCCTGTCTTCTCATAGATATCTTTGATTACTTCTGCTGTCTCTTTCTCTGTTGCATAGTTACCATAGAAATCTTTAAGTTCAGCTTTCATCTCATCTGTAATATCATACTTACCTGTTGTTGTAAGAGATGTCATTAATTCTTTATTCTTTGTTGCATCATTTCCGGCAATCTTGTAGATAAGTCTCTCAAGGTTACTTGAAATAAGAATATCCATTGATGGAGATGTTGTTAATATGAATTCTCTGTTCTTATCATATGTTCCTGTTGTAAAGAAATCATATAATACTTTATTGTCATTTGATGCACATATTAACTTGTCAATTGGTAATCCCATATTCTTAGCATAGTAAGCTGCAAGTATATTGCCAAAGTTACCTGTAGGAACTACAACATTAATCTTCTCGCCATCTGTTATCTCACCATTTGCAAGTAATTTAGCATATGCATATACATAATATACTACCTGTGGAACAAGACGTCCGATATTAATTGAGTTAGCAGATGAGAACTGGAATCCTGCCTTGTCCATCTCTGCTTCTAATTCTTTATTACCAAATATAGCTTTAACACCACTCTGTGCCTGATCGAAGTTACCTTTGATTCCTACTACAAATGTATTATCACCTTTCTGTGTAACCATCTGTTTCTCCTGAATAGGGCTGACTCCTCCCTTTGGATAGAATACAACGATTCTTGTACCTGGTACATCTGCAAAACCTGCTAATGCAGCTTTTCCTGTATCACCTGAAGTAGCTGTAAGAATAACGATTTCATTCTTAACATTGTTCTTCTTAGCTGATGTAGTTAAAAGATGTGGTAATATTGATAAAGCCATATCCTTAAATGCAATTGTAGCACCATGGAATAACTCTAAGTAATATGCACCCTCTGCTTTAACCAAAGGAGCTATCTCTTCTGTATCAAACTTAGAATCATATGCCTTATCTATACAGCTCTTTAATTCTTCCTCAGTAAAGTCTGTTAAAAACTCTTTCATTACTGCGTATGCTGTTTCTTTATATGACATCTTTGATAATTCTTCTAATGAAACATTTAATTTAGGTAACTGTGTAGGAACAAATAATCCTCCATCGCTTGCAAGACCTTTTAATATCGCCTGTGAAGCTGTTACTGTTTCATTCTCACTTCTTGTACTTTTATACAATATTTCCATGGTATCCCTCTTTCTGTATAATCTTTTTCAAAGAATTATATCATATGTGCCTTCAATAAACAAGTAATATTCCACTTAATATGTGTAGAAATAATGGTCTCCATGCACAAATAACAATGTTAGTGAAGTATTAAACCAGCTTCTTGATGATGTTTTCATTGTGAAAAACAGCGCTCCCTGAGAATAATCTTCTCCATTAATCGCTCTGTCTACACAATTAATTGTGGTCTCTGATGGTGTAACATCATAGATTCTTTCATTCTTAACCGGCTCAAACTGATATGTTCTTCCATTATTTTGGAATATAACTGATTTAACGGTTGATGGAAATTTTCCACTTTTAACTCTGTTAAATATAACGTTAGCCACCATTATTCTTCCGATTTCATCCTGATCCCCTGCCTCAGCTTCAACTATTCTGATAAGCCAGTAGTAATCCGAATCTGAAAGTTCAATATCAATCGGAGTGTTTATAACCTGTTCGACTGTCTCAGGTTCTGCCGCTGTGGTTGCCTCTGTCTGTGGCTCGGTCTGTGTTTCTGTTACATTTTCTGTTACAGTTGTTTCTTCTACCGCCTCTGTCTGTGCTTCCGTTTTATTTTCAGCTTCAGTCTGATTATCAGTTTCTGAATTCTTTGTAGTCTCATTTGAAGATTCCTGCTGCTCTCCCAGTAACTCTGTACTTACCGGCACAATTGATGCTGACGGTAATTTTTCAAACTTTTTATCGCCTTTATTAACTATCTGTGAAATACGATTATAAGCTAAAAGCTCTTTACTATTTTCGTCTTCACCTGTATTTCCGTAGCTAAATAATAAATTCTGTACCACTGCATTAGCATCTGTATCATCATCTTCAGTATCTGACTCGGATAACGTTGACACTTTACTTTCAGCATTTCCCATCGTCTTGTTTTTTCCTGAACCACCAAAGTCCTTTGCAGAAAGGCATATAACAGACACAAGCATTATGCCTGATACTATTACCATACATGTTCTGTATGTTTTCTTCTGTATGTTTTTGATAAATCCAAAAAATTTCTGAAATAACGAGCAAATATTAAGCATTGTTACGCCTCTTTTCTCTTTTTTTGCGAACTGCGTCGCTAAAACATAGGTGTCATTATATTTTTGACTTGCAAAACTGTCAATACAAATCTAACACTTTTGGGACAATGACTGATTTTATTTTGGCATTTTTTGTAAATAACAGTTATTTATGCACAAATATTTTAAATATAATGCACTATTTTTATTAATATTGCACAGTTATATTTTGTCCCACTATATTAATATTTATTAATTATTTTTTACGAATTATTACAAAAATATTTCACATTTAATATTATGTAAACTATTACTGTGATTTATACATTATTTTATATTTTGTCTTTCATCATAGATATGATATAATATTATTAAATATTTTAAGACGTAAATGTATGCGGCATATGTGCCTGCGGAATGGAGATTAGTATGAACCTGAAAAAAGGTGTATATATTGCCCATAAGAAAGACGGAACAATTTATTACCGTTCATCACTTACATATCAGAATAAACACATAAGTCTTGGCAGTTTTCCTACGGAAGATGAGGCGCATTTATGTTATCTTGAAGCCTTAAATCTGCTTAATTCGACTTTATCTGTTTCTGACTATATTAATATAGAAGAAACTCATACAATTTCTTTCGAAAAATGGGTTTGTCTGGTGAATTTTCGCGATAATAAGTTATATTTTAAAACACCAATCTATCTTATGAGTAAATACTTCATCTATTATTATGACATAAATACAGAATATAAGTTTGATGTAGATGATTTATTCTATTATTCGACACACAAGATAATGAAGCGTAATGGTCATCTGTTTGTAGCTGATTTCGGTATGCAGGTCAATATTTTATCGAGATATGGTATCAAGAATTATGCAGTTGCCGGCAAGGATTATATCTTCCTTAACGATGACCCTACTGACTTCCGTTATAAGAATATTAAGATAATTAACAGATATAATGGTGTTACAATGACTATGAAAAATGGTATGCCACTATATATTGCAAAAGTGCATATTAATGGTGACTATATTATAGGTAAATATAAGACTGAACACGAGGCAGCTATTGCATATAATAAAGTATGCCATCTTCTTAAAGATGCCGGAATAATTAATACATATCAGACCAATTACATTGAAGCACTGTCGCCTATACAATATGCTTCCATTCATTCAACCATCAAAATATCCAAAAAAATAAGAGCATTGTTAAATTGATATCTATTTATACAGATTAATTACTGGTTTAATACCTGTAAATATCCACTAAATATCATACAATGCTCTTGTTTTTATACTATTCATATATTCTTATATTACCCGATAAGTAATTATCATATAACTATAATAACACAATATCTATCAGGTATATAGTTAAAGGCCATATTATCTATTGTTTATATAATTAATTAAGCCCTCTGCTTTAATAATCTTTTGCATAAATTCAGGGAATGCCTGTCCCTGATATTCTTCATTCTTAGTCTTATTGATTATCTTACCACTATCGAAATCTATCTCAACTTCATCGCCTTCATCGATACCTTTAGCAGCTTCAGGACATTCAATAATAGGAAGTCCGATATTAATTGCATTTCTATAGAATATTCTTGCAAATGTTTCAGCAATTACACAGCTTACTCCTGATGCCTTGATTGCTATAGGTGCATGTTCCCTTGAAGAACCACAACCAAAGTTCTTGTTAGCTACAATGATATCACCTTTGTTTACTTTTTTAGCAAAATCAACATCTATATCTTCCATACAGTGTTTTGCGAGTTCTGCAGGATCAGGAACATTCAGATATCTTGCAGGAATAATTACGTCTGTATCAACATTGTCACCAAATTTATGTACTTTACCAATTGCTTTCATATAAATACCTTGCCTTTCTCTCTATAATCCTAATTCTTCAGGTCCGGAAATCTTACCTGTTATGGCACTTGCTGCTGCTACTGCAGGACTTGCAAGATATACTTCTGATTCAGGATCTCCCATACGTCCAACAAAGTTTCTGTTAGTCGTAGCAACTGCTCTTTCTCCCTTAGCAAGAATTCCCATATGACCACCAAGACATGGACCGCAAGTTGGTGTACTTACTGCTGCTCCTGCCTTAATAAATATAGTAAGTAATCCCTCTTCCAAAGCCTGAAGATATATAGCCTGTGTTGCAGGAATTACAATAGTTCTTACTCCTTTAGCGACTTTTCTGCCTTTCATAACTTCTGCGGCAACTCTTAAGTCCTCAATTCGTCCATTTGTACAAGAACCGATTACAACCTGGTCAATCTTTACATCAGGTTCTGCCTTAATCTCATCAATTGTCTTTGTATTCTCTGGTAAATGAGGATATGCAACTGTAGACTTAAGTGTACTTAAATCTATTGTATACTCTTCATCATATTCTGCATCAGCATCAGCCTCAAATACTTTATATTCCTTTTTAGAATGTTCTTTCATATATTCAATTGCAAGTTCATCAACTGGGAAGATACCATTCTTTCCACCTGCTTCAATTGCC
Organism: uncultured Eubacteriales bacterium; assembly: GCA_900314555.1. Classification (GTDB taxonomy): domain Bacteria; phylum Bacillota; class Clostridia; order Lachnospirales; family Lachnospiraceae; genus Bovifimicola. Next base: position 35,617 of record OMVQ01000121.1, read on the forward strand.
ATATTAGTCATTGCAAATCTGTCATCCATTGATAAATATTTAATACCATCACCAACGAATTCCATTGATTTATATAATGCACCGTCTACACCAATTAAACCGATAATATGAAGAATTACATCTTTACCGCTAACCCATTTAGATGGTTTACCAACTAAGTTAAACTTAATTGCAGATGGAACTTTGAACCATGCTTTACCTGTAGCCATACCTGCTGCCATATCTGTACTACCTACACCTGTAGAGAATGCACCTAATGCACCATATGTACAAGTATGCGAATCTGCACCGATAACAACATCGCCTGCTACTACAAGACCTTTTTCAGGTAATAATGCATGCTCTATACCAACTTCTCCTGTCTCAAAGAAATTAGTTATATCGTTAGCACAAGCAAATTCCTTAGCACATTTACATAATTCTGCTGATTTTATATCCTTATTAGGTGTAAAATGGTCTAGAACAATTGCTATCTTGTCTTTATCAAATACACCATCAACTTTCATTTTCTTCATTTCACCAATGGCAACCGGAGATGTAACATCATTTCCTAATACCAAATCGAGATTAGCCTCTATTAACTGACCTGCTGTAACGCTTTCAAGTCCTGCATGAGCTGCTAAAATCTTCTGTGTCATCGTCATTCCCATGATAACATTCCTCCTAAAAAATTTCTCTGAATAAAATCTTATCATTTTTTTCGACATAATGCAATTACTAATTATTCATTCATATTATTTATTTATGCATTTTACTGCTAATTCATAAGCTTCGGTTTAGTAAGGTCTGTAATATCATATTCTAAGTTAATTATATTATCATATACATTATTACTTTCTACATTCTTATTTTCTACATTCACATCATCTGTATAGCTTTTTCTGAAATTATCATATACCAGACAAATAGTGAGTTTATTATCGACAACTTTATATCCCATATATCTAACCATAAATCTATCTGATATATCAATGTTTTTAAGATAATAAATCTCTGATATCACTTTATCTTTGTCATATAGGTAAAAAATACCATATTTTAAATCAGAACTGCCACTTATATTATCGCCATATATATTCTCACAATACTTATTATTGCCTGCACTATCATCTTCTACCTGTTCACTATTACTAACTAAATCTTTACTTATATAGCTATCGTTAACTTCATCATAATTATCCGGAGCAGCTTCTTCAATTTCTGCATCTTCATATACACTACCACCAGATTCATTACTTTCTATACCCGAAGCCATGGAATCTGTATATTGACTATCCTGCCATTTACTGCTTTCACTATCATTATTATTGTTATTACTAATTTCATCATTGTCTTTATTATTAATTTCATTAGCATTACTTCTGTCAACCTCTTCTGATGTTGTCTTTTCTTTATCAATCCACAAATAACCACTTGTTGTATTACTTACATCTATGGAATTGTCCATATTCTTATTATTAATTCCTACTTTACCTGTATCAAGCAACTTTCCTGAATTCGTGTCAAGAGCTAATGTTACACATAACATTGCCACTGCCACCGAAGCAGCTAATCCGGACATCTTTAACATTCTCATTCTATGATTTCTTATGTTATCATTATCTGAATTAACATCTATATTTAGATTTTGTTGTATATTTATATTCTGTCCGGCTTTTATCTTTCGCATCATATTTTCAGGTAATAATGACTCTGGAATATCATCATCTGGTAATTTCTCTCTGATTCTTTTCACTATCTCGTCAGGATTCTCTTTATTCATTATAGAAACCTCCATTTCGCAATATGTTAAAACTGAACTTTCATCTTCCTTTGCATTTTAGCTAAGGCTCTGCTAAGCTTCGACCTTGCCGTTGTCGGCTTTATTCGCAGAATTTCGCCTATTTCATTACTGTTATAGCCGCAAAATACCGATAATGATACTATCTCTCTTTCTTCTAAAGATAATATATCTAATGCCAGCTCTAAATCGTGTTTTAATTCTAAGTCATACTGACTTTCATACAATTCAATATTCTGCTCTTCATCATCAAGTGAAATTGTTTTCTTCAAATACTGTTTACGTTTTCTTTTACATTTATTAGATAATATCTTAAATGTCCACGCCCTGAATAAACTATTCTGTCTGAGGCTCTTTATACCCGAATACATTTCTAAAACTGTTTCACTCACTACATCTTCTGCATCATAAGCATCTCCAAGCATATAATATGCATATTTATACATATCTTTATATACTGATGCATATAACTTTGAAAAAGCCTCATCTTCTCCTGACTTTGCCAAAGCTACTAACTCTTCATCAACTGCCAAATATTACACGTCCTTTCCTATCTTCGGACTAATTAAATATAAGATTATCTCCATATGATAAATCACTTAAATTAATTGCCTGGACTCCCTTATCCATAGTAATAATATACAAATAATTCCCTATATATAGTCCTCTGTAATCACAATACATTTTCTCATAATCATATTCTGTAAATTTTAAATTATTAGACTTATTATAATCATACTTTAGTAATTCTGTAAATGAATTATTTTCATATCTGTATAAAACATAATATTGACTGTAACCTATATATTCCTCATAGTTACTACTTTCCCCATTACTACTTTCTCCATTACTGTAAACATCTTTACTCATCTCTAAGCCGATGAGATTCTTATTCTCATCAACTAAAATTTCTTTATAATTATTAAGTGCTTCGTATGCTTCTGTGTCCTCTTCTACACATTTTGCAATTTCTTTTGTATTATTAAGGTCTGATATATCAAACATTGATAACTTAACACCACTTGTAATACCACTTTCATTTGCCTCCATACCTATGCCAAGTAATAAGTTATCATTCCACATATGAAGATATGATGAAAAGCCTGTTACTTTTAACTCACTTAATATCTTAGGCTTATCCGGCTTTGAGAAATCTACTACGAATAATGGATCCGTATTTCTAAATGTTACAAAATATCCTTTATCTTTCATAAATCTCGCTGAATAAATTCTCTCATCTTCAGCAAGTCCCTCTATTCTTCCGTATATATTTAATTTATCATCTAATACATATACATTATTTCTATATTTATCCTGAAACTCTTCAATATCAGATGGTTCATATATTACATTATATTCATACTCAGTTGTAACAACTCTGAGATAACCATCATACTCATCTGCCGAAAACTGATTATTAACTGTACCATCTATATTTCCCTTTGCATAAGGCTCAACATTACCATCACCATATTTAATCTTTATTACATCTGTTAATTCCTTATAAGTACGAGATTTGCTTTTATCATCTGTCTTACTTACCCTATTAAATAAATATATAAATTGTTCACTTACATATACATCATCAATACTTCCAATTACGGTACAATTATCAGTAACATTCAAATCATTATTAATGTCTAATGCAATAACCGTACAGGTCGATGGCTCACCACTCTGTTCATTATCAGGGCAATATATATTATCTGTTGGTACCTCTTTACCATTTATCTTAGTTATGACTTTACCTGCAAGTTCTTCATATGAAACAGCTTCAAATTTCTCTTTATCCTCTTCATTATCCCCATATTCTTCCATATATCCATATAAATCATCATAGAAACTCTTCTGTGTCATTACATATAAATGATTACCAACCATTCTTGACTGTACATATTCATTGTCAACAGTTATTTTATTAATAAATACCGGCTTATCTCTTTCAGAAATATCGTATAAAACTATTATCGTGTCTCTGCAGCTATCAAAATATGCACAATCATTAACGATAAAATTTTCATATCCGTTAATATATGAAGAATTCATTCTTTCTGCATTAAATAAACATACTAATTTATCACCGCATACATATATTTTTCCATTATATGTATACATATTTTCTTCTAAATTATCTAATATATCGATTATACCGACTTCTTTCAATTTGTCATTATCAGCCTCTATTATTCTTATATTTTTCTTATTATCTGAATATATATAGATATATTTACCATCTGTTATAGTTATATCTCCCTCTGTAACACCATCTGTCTGGTCATTATTCTTATAATAATCCGTATCAGCCCCGGTAACAATACCTGTACTATCTGATTTAGAAGAGGTTTTCTCTACATAAGCTTCATCGAGACAATTAATTTCTTTATCAAGTGCCAATGCATTATTTTTAACATATTCCTTTACATACCTGCCTAACTCTTCTTTACCGTCTATAGCTGGGATAATCTTATCATCTACAGGATTAACTCCCTGTTCCCTCCCCTGTATATTCTTATCTTCTTCATTATCATTTTCAGAAGTATTATTAAATAATGTCTTTGACATAACAATAACCGAAAGCATTATCATAACTACTGCCATTATAATACTAATTATCTTTTTACCTTTTTTCATAACTATCATTCCTTTCGCCTGACATATAACTTTTATCTTATATCTATATGTGTATTATTAAGACGAAAGTGTTGCATAAATTTCAAAAAATATTTGATTTATAGGACAACTATTTTAAAGTAGTCTATAACATAAAAACCGGATACTTTCGTATCCGGTTTAAAAATTCTTTATTCTATCGCTTTATGTAATTAGCAAACATTCTTTTATAATCTTCGATTTTATAATTTAATTTTTCAAAATCTTTATCTCCGATTTTACCTTTGTCTTTAAAATCATTTACTAATTGTGTATATTCAAGGTATCCATTATATGCTGAATCTTTGTAGTTATTTGATAAATTCAACTTTATCTCAGCCTCTTTATCTTCTAACACTTTCTTAGTCTTTCCGAACAACATAATACCCCTCCTTTGCCGTCTAAACAGGCATTGATACAAGCGATAATTCTGTATTAGTTGTTGATGAGCTTCTCGTCCTCATTGTTCCAGCTATAAAGTTTTCTGATTTCTTCACCAACTTTTTCTGATGGATGCTCAGAAGCTAATTTTCTCATAGCCTGGAAGTGTACCTGACGTCCTGCTGGTGACATATCTAATAAGAACTCTTTAGCAAATGTACCATCCTGAATGTCTGATAAGATTTTCTTCATAGCTTTCTTAGTATCTTCTGTAATAATCTTTGGTCCTGTTACATAATCACCATATTCTGCTGTGTTAGAGATAGAATATCTCATTCCTGCAAAACCTGACTGATAAATAAGGTCAACGATTAATTTCATTTCATGAATACATTCAAAGTAAGCATTACGTGGATCATAACCGGCTTCAACTAATGTTTCGAAACCAGCCTGCATTAATGCACAAACACCACCGCAAAGAACTGCCTGCTCACCGAAGAGGTCTGTTTCTGTTTCTGTTCTGAATGTTGTCTCAAGAACACCTGCTCTTGCTCCACCGATTGCTAATGAGTATGCAAGTGCGATATCTAATGCTTTACCTGTTGCATCCTGTTCAACAGCTACTAAACAAGGAACACCTTTTCCTGCCTGGTATTCTGAACGAACTGTATGACCTGGTCCTTTTGGAGCTATCATTGTTACGTCAACGTTTGCTGGTGGTTTGATACAACCAAAATGAATGTTGAAACCATGAGCGAACATTAACATATTGCCTTCTTCAAGGTTTGGCTCGATATCTTTCTTGTACATATCTGCCTGTTTCTCATCGTTGATAAGAATCATGATAATATCAGCTTTTTTAGCTGCTTCTGCTGTTGTATAAACTTTAAATCCCTGAGCTTCTGCTTTAGCCCATGATTTACTTCCTTCATATAAACCAATGATTACATTGCAACCAGACTCTTTAGCATTAAGTGCATGAGCATGACCCTGACTACCGTATCCGATAATGGCTATTGTCTTGCCTTCCAATAATGATAAGTTACAATCTTTTTGATAATAAATTTTATTTGCCATATTTCTAGCCTCCATATAAATTTTATATTGTTAATGTCATCTGATATTAAATCCGATGACTATTAATCATCTTTTTAATATTAAAATCATAATAATAAATATGTATTCCATACTTACATTTATTACATATTCTATTCAAGCTCGCCTGCAAGCATATCTGCATGGCCTCTTGTAAGACCTGTAATTCCGGTTCTTACTAATTCCTTAATCTCGAAACCGTTAAGTAAACCTACAAAAGCATCTAACTTCTGCTGATTACCTGTTAATTCAATCATCATTGAATCTTCTGCAACGTCAACTATCTTTGCTCTGAATATATCAGCAACTGCTATAACCTGCTGTCTCTGTGCCGCATCTACTGCAACCTTGCAAAGAATTAACTCTCTGCATACAGAAGCACCATCTTTTAATTCAATAATATCTTTAACGTCAACAAGTTTTAATAACTGTTTACGAATCTGTTCTAAAACTTCGTCTTCGCCACTACATACAATAGTCATACGCGAATATTCATTACTTTCTGTTTCGCTAACAGTCAAACTGTCGATATTATATCCTCTTCTTGCAAAAAGTCCTGATATTCTACTTAGTACACCGGCTGTATTCTCAACCAGTATCGATAAAACCATTTTCTTCATAGAATACGCTCCTTATTTTTTTTATTAATCATAGCACAATAAAGCATTTTGTCAAGTATTCCATTGACGTAAAATGACAAAATATTTTATCACTTTAATGTATCACAGACGGACATCTAATTATTCCTCAAACTCTCCATATACAAATGCTGCACTCTCTGTAGCCTTGATATCTACTACTTTTCCATGGAAATTTTTGAGTTTATTTCTTGCCGGAATGTTATTAGACATTGCAAGTGCCGGATATATTGTATAATAATATACAATACCCTGAAGTGTCTGAAGCTGTGATTCCTCCACATCTATTTCATCTCCGACATTTAATAGTCCCGGTCTTTCCATCTTGAATTCTATTACACGCATAAATTATCCGCCTCCATTTGATTAAGTCTGTATAAGCATACAAAAAGACCGCATAATACGGTCTTTTCATAACTTCAGGTTATCTGTATAACCATTCACCTAACTGACGAACTGAATTATCGTCCTGTTCTTCTAATTCATCAATAATAAAAATCTGATTATCCTCTTTAGTGAAGCTGTTGATTGCTTCCTTAGCTTCGTTAAAGCTGGAATAACGTCCTAAAACACCTGTCCCATCTGACTTTTCTTTTTCGTAAACGCCAAGTTCAAAGTATCTGTTCATTTGCCAACCTCCATCAATAAGCATACTTATAAGATGTATTTTACTACAATTTTCGTCAAATGTTAACTATATTTTAAAAATAATTTTAATTTTATCAGCCTTTTCTTATAGCTTCGATAGGTTTCTTCTTAGATTCCTTATATACCGGTATAAAGCTTGCCACAAATGCAACTATAAGACTTAATGCAAACATTAATACTACCTGGATTATTCCGAAATGTAATAATGTTATTACTAAATGATATTCTTTTCTAAATGATTTATTAATAACCGAAATAAGTGTTCCTGTTGCTATTATCGAAACTATCCAGTTAATTATTGCAATTATAAGACTTTCATTAAAGAATATCATAAATACATCTGCGCCTCTTGCACCGACTGCACGTAAGATACCGATTTCTCGTTTCTTCTGTAAAATACTTGTTGCAATGAAATTCATAAGCATAATCGCTGCAAATATTGCAAAGAAAATTCCGACATAGAATAAAACTTTCTTAAGGGTTGTAAATACCTCTGTTGCTGTTGTAAGTAATTCTGTTGTATTATTCTGTAAAGTATATTTAACACCACTTATACCATTATCAAATGAATATTTTACTAATTCTTCAATTTCACTTCTCTTGTCAGGCATTGCTGTAATAAGTGCCTCATATTTACCTTTTGAATATACTGAATATGCATTGCAGATTCCATTCGGAAGTATTGCCATACCTTTATTAAATTCATTATCTATATAGATACCTACGACTCTCATATTCTTATCACTGTTAAGCCAGTCTGATCCTTCATTTGAAACCTGCATAATCATTGGTAATTTACTTATTTCATCAGCTTTTGCAAGTATGCTCTTCTTTATACTTTCAATATTACCCTCTTCATAATCAAAATCAATATATGTCTCAAGTGCTGACAATGGAAGAATCATTTCATTATCATTTAACTTAGCCTGATTATTAATCATAACAATATTATTTTTAACTGCATCATTGATTTTACCGATTTCACATATTCTGTCGACTTCGTAATAACCATATTCGTTAGTATTAGTTATGAAGTTTATATAATAGTCCTGTGAAAATGCCTGCACACCGATATTATTCTCCACAACACTGTTAAATACATTGTCTGATGTAAAGAGTATTGCATGATTACTATAAGTTCTTATGTTAGCTAATTCACTCATCATAGAATAATCTAAAATTCCCGTATTACCCTTTATTTCTTCTTTGTATTTATCATATCTGCTGCTTTCAAATTTAGTATCAAGAATACCTGTAACTGTATATTTCTTATTGCCATTAATATCTAATTCTAATACCTTGCCAATCATATCAGTAGTTTTCTTTATATCAGTTGAATTATCAGGTCCGTAATTCATTGTGTACTTACCTATTATAAATGACTGTGCCATATAATCTGTAATAACAACCTCATCATCATTAACAGGAAGTGCGCCCTCTAAGGTGTAGCCCATTCTATCAATCATATCCTGTGATATTTTTGATATTCCATAGAAATCAAGTGAATAAAATGAAAGTTCACCATTAATATTTACCTTGTCAGTATCATATATATTCTGTATTGGAATGAATGAATCATTAGGTTTTACTATCTCATTAAAGCTATAATCTTTAAAATGATTTTTTATATTTTCCACATCTTCATCTGATAACTTATCTTCAGCATAATAACTGTATCCACTATTACTTATCTTTCTTTCAAATCCAAATGAAGCATAATTAACATTACTATCAATTATAGAATCTGTTCCTGCTTTTATCTTATCATATGATGACATTGTGTTAGATAAACCGAACAAAGTAAATGCTACCATTGATAAAAATATCGTCACTAACAATCTGAATGGTTTCTTCTTAAGACTTCCAAATGCCATCTTAAGTGAGTTCTTAAGTGGAAGCTTAGAACGGATTAATTTGAACTTTGAAGCATCATATTCTTCAATCCACAAATTCTTATCACTTGTATCTTCAAAGCCCTCTCTGTTTCCATCATCATCTATTCTTACGGCTTTCTTTATCTCTTTATTAGTTTTACCATCAACCGAGATAAACGAATCTGCATCCTTATTATTTCTAAGATATTCATTAATCATCTCTAAATCTTTATTAGTCAGTTCATATCCTGATTTAATATGAATAATCTTATCTTCTATTACACTTATTCCACTAGATACTGCATTCGGTTTAGAGATGTATTTCTTAATATCACTTATTACTTCTCCATCTGCTAATTCAATAACTCTGTCACCATACTGTTCAGCAAAATCTCTGTCATGTGAGACTACAATAACTAACTTATCTTTAGATAACTTCTTAAGTGTATCAAATACCTGCTTACCTGTGTTAGAATCTAATGCTCCGGTAGGTTCATCGGCCATAATAATCTCCGGATTCTTAATTAATGCTCTTGCAATTGCAACTCTCTGCTTCTGTCCTCCTGATAATTCATTTGGCTTTCTTGAAGCGAAGCCTGTTAAATCTACTTCGTCTAATATCTTATTAAGTTCTTCCTTAGTCGGCTTTCTTCCCTGTAATTCCATTGCAAGTGCAATATTGGCACCTACAGTAAAATCATTTAAGATATTATATTCCTGAAAAATAAAACCAATAAATGTATTTCTGTATGAATCGAAATCAGACTGTGTAAACTGCTTAGATGACTTTCCTTTAATTATAATTTCGCCATCATCGAATTTATCTAATCCACCTAACATATTTAAAAGTGTTGATTTACCACTTCCTGATTTACCTAGTATAAATACAAGTCCTTTTTCTTCAAACTTAAGGTTAATTCCCTTTAGAGCCTGAACTTCTGCACCCTTTTTGGGCTTATAAGTCTTTTTCAAATTTTTTACTTCTATCATTTTCTCTTTCCATCACATTCCTTGTGATTTTCCTTTCCATTATTTTCTTCGTAAATTTCCTTTGCATCACATTATTCGTGATTTTCATTTACATTACTTTCTTTGTAATTTTACTTTGCATCACATTATTCGTGATTTTCATTCACATTGCTTTCTTCACTATTTTCCTTTCCATAAGCTGTTTATTCTCTTGGCAATGTTATTATTGCTGTAAATAAGTCGCCATTTATATCAATATCAAAATATCCTTTCTGAAGCTCTACTAAGCTCTTTGCAATCGATAATCCAAGTCCGTTGCCACTTGTAGACCTTGATAAATCTCCTCTGACAAATCTTTCCATAAGCTCATCTCCCGGAATATTTAATTTATATTTCGATATATTTTTAATGTATATTTTAACATATTTTTCTTCCTGTGACACATCAATATATAATCTTGTTCCCTCTAATGCGTATTTACAAATATTAGTAAACAGATTCTCAATTACTCTCCACAGCAATCTTCCATCAGCCATTGCTTCATAACCTTTATCCGATTCATCGAACACAACCATTATATTCAATTGTTCGAATTTGTCCGTATATTCACCAACTGACTGACCGATAATCTCACAGACATTTATCTTATCTGGTTTAACCTCGATATTTCCTGTTGAAGCTTTAGAGGCTTCCACGATATCTTCTGTAAGTTTCTTAAGTCTTAATGACTGTTTATATGCAACACCTATATATTCCCTGACTTTTTCATTCTGAATATCTTCTTTATTCATTAAATCAATATAATTAATTATAGATGTAAGAGGTGTCTTTATATCGTGCGAAACATTTGTTATTAATTCTGCTTTTAGCTGCTCACTCTTTACTTTTTCTGCCACTGCTTTCTCAAGCCCTGCTGAAATATCAGTAATATATTCATTACTTTCTCCAAATAATCCGGGCATCGGCTTATTTAAGGCTGTATTTTCCGTATTACCATCGTGTACACTCTTTATTCTGTCTCTAAGCTCTATAAGAAGTGAAAATGCATACATAAGCAGGAAGAATTCCACGATTTTAAATATAAACCAGATGAACCAGATTATCATACTCTGTGCACTAATATTTATAATAGATAATACACACTCCCAGAAGATGCAGCCTCCTATGGTTATTATGGCTTTCCATTTCTTATCAAGATTTACAACTACATTTTTAACACATTTTTTGATAAATTTAATTATTTTACCGGTTATACTATTCTTAAATAATACCTTATTTTTTAACCTGGATAGAATACTAATGAATATATTAATCATAAATATATACCATACACTTCCTACAGCGATAAAAAATATTCCATCCATCATTCTTCCTAATTCATATGTTCCCGACTCAGATATTATAAGAGCAGCCATATAATGAGCTAAAAATGCTATAAGTATAATAACTTCTATAGGAATTGTATCAATCCAGTTTAATTCTAATTCGCCTTGTCCATTATAGCCTGCTACTACCATAATATACATAAATAGAATAACTGCTAATATACCTGATATAATTGTAGCATATTTTATTACATTATAATTCTTGGTAATTGTATCAAATACCTGATATTTTTTGTAAATTACATCTCCTTTTTCTAAATTTTTATTAAGGTAATTTTCTATTGTAATATATTTCCAATCTCCAACTGTTAATGTTGTTGTACTTATTTTAACTATATCATCATCATCATCATTGACATTTGAAATAATAATTTTATCATTATAGTACATTTTATATTTGTAATTAACATACTCATCATTCATTAAGTCGTTTACAACCTGAAGATATGAAGTTTCTTTACTTACTTTTTCAATTGCATTATCATACTCTTCATCTATAGAATGTGGACCATCTGTCATATTATGAGCATTCGAACTAACATCTGTATTTTCATTATTATATGCTGTGGTTTCATTTTCACTATTATAATTATCATTATCGGTATTTCCAGCATCATCATAAGTATCATCTACAGTTTCATTATAATATCTGTAAATACCATCTTCATCGTAATATCCCATATACTGGTCCATTTCATCGCGTATATATCTATACAATCTGAATGAACTGTTTTCTACAATTGATTTCGCAAGTCTTGTTTTATTAAAATCAGGATTTTCTTTATTCTTAACACTGTCATTACTATATATATAATACATTCCACCAATTCCACCGATTGTTACTATCGATGTTACTAACAGTAGAAGCATTGCTATAGCTTTAACGAATCTATTATATAGTATCTTCATATTAATCTCCATTCCGCAGACGTACTCGTCGGAGGAATCGCGGGCAAAATTTCAGATTTTGCCCTGCGATAATAGATATTGGTGACGTCTGCGCCACCAATATCTGTGTGAAAAATCAACATATCAATTTGATTTTTCACACTAATCTCCATTCCGCATTGCATTGCCTTTTGCATTATCATTCGACTTTGTATCCCTGTCCCCATATTACCTTTATATGTCTTGGTTCTGCAGGGTTTATCTCTATCTTTTCTCTTAAATGTCTTATATGAACGGCAACCGTACCGTCTGTACCATCTATGTCATATACCTGATTTTTCCAGACTGTATTATATATCTCCTTAGAAGAAAATACTTTGCCTGGATTACTCATAAGAAGTTTAAGTATCTCATATTCAATCGGTGTAAGTTTTACCGGCTGACCGTCTATCTCTACTTTCTTCATATCATCATCTATTACAATTCCATTTACATTAATCTCTGATGTATTCTTTACTGCACTTCCAAGCATCATATATCTTCGTAAATTAGATTTGACTCTTGCAATAACCTCCACAGGATTAAATGGCTTAGTAACATAATCATCTGCACCGACATTAAGTCCTAAAATCTTATCTGTATCCTCACTTTTGGCACTGAGGAAGATTACCGGTGCATTCGAGATTTTTCTAATCTCATTGATTGCCTGTATTCCGTCCATAACGGGCATCATAATATCTAATAAAATAATATGTATATCTTCGGTCTTAACAATGTCTACCGCCTCTCTCCCGTTATAAGCTTTATAAATTTTTAAATCTTCTGAAGCAAGATATATCTCTAAAGCATTCACAATATCTACTTCATCATCGCATATCAAAACATTGTACATTTTCTTATTAGCCTTTCTCTTTTCTTTTTCTCTTTCCTTATGTACTGTATTATATAGGTTAATTTATTAATAAACAACTACATAAATCTTTAAGATTTTCTTAAGATAAATATTAAAACATTATGGCAAGACTGTTCGTCTATTATACTCACACGATACTTCATAAATTGAGTATGTATAATAGCCGAATAGATATAGTTTCATCTAACCCTGAAATTACCTCTGCCGCCTCCACACACAGGACATATATTCGGTGCATTCCTATCTGTCTTATTATATCCACACACCATACATTCCCATTTTTCTTCGCCATCTCTTCTATAGAATCTATCGTTAATCATACTTTCTGATAGTTCACTAAATTTCTCTGCCATACCTGTTTCTATATTCATGACATTTTCAAATACATCGGCTATTTCATCTAATCCATCATTAACTGCATCATCAGAATAACCTTTATACATATCGTTCCTGCCCTCCATATCCGCAAATATCTGAGCGACAGTATTTAAGTTCTCTCTTGTCTCATTAACTCCTCCATTAATAATTCGATAGCCTGCCATTGCAAGTTCTTCTAATCTGTCGGCATTTTCATTAAAAATATCTGCAATATATCTATAGCCCTCTTTTTCTGCCTGTCTGCCATAGATCCTTAATCTGATAGATAACTTTGCTTTCTCACATATATCTTTATCAATATTTTCTTCTGTCTTAGTTCCCCTTATATCTAACATATCTTTTACTATATGAAAATGCTTATATGATTTTCATATCCTCCATATTTTCTCAAATATTCATTAATGTATATGCACTATTCAATCAAAAAATGCGGTCACATTATATCAATCTTAATCGTATTATCTATGTACCATTTAATACGACTTTAACTGATATAATGTAACCGCATCTAATTTAAGTTCATTTCTGACTAAATCTGATTTATAATTGAAACATACTTTTTAGGTAATTTAGAATTTATATGTTACTTTCTGTTACCATACAAGTATTAATTACAGATTAAATCTTATCTTCATATAGTTCTTAACTATTTCCACACCTTTTTCAAAAGAAATCTCTTCCGTATTAAGGCATAAGTCATAGTTTCTCGCATCGTTCCAATCTTTACCGGTATAATGCTTATAATAATCTGAACGATATTTATCTGTCTTAAGTATGAACTGTTCAATCTCTTTACGTGACATTGACGACATATCTTCAACTACATCTATACAATGTTCCATTGGAGCATGAACAAAGATTCTTACTATATTAGGCTGATCTTTTAAAATATAATCTGCACACCTTCCAATTACAACATAAGATTCTTTCTGTGCTAACTCTTTTAATACCTTTGCCTGATAATTGAATAAATTATCATTTGAAACGAATTTATCACTATCTGGTGGTATTAGTTCACCTTTATATACATTCTTAGCTACCTTGTATAAGATGCTGCCCTTTAATTTCTCATCAGCTCTTGCAAATAATTCCTCGTTTATTCCACTGTCATCTGAAGCTAATCTTAAGATTTCCCTGTCATAGAAGTTAATTCCTAATTCTTTAGCTAACATCTTACCTATGGTTCTTCCTCCACTACCATATCCCCTGGCAATTGTAATAACATATTTCTCCATAGAAAAACCCTCCATTCCGAAATGCCTTTTAACAACTTATTATTCGCCTAAGTATGCTTTCTTAATCTTATCATCATTAATTAAGTCACTTGCCTTACCTGTAAGAGCAATCTTTCCTGTCTCAAGAACATATGCTCTGTCAGATATTGACAATGCTTTCTTAGCATTCTGCTCAACTAATAATACTGTTGTTCCACTCGCACTTATTTTCTTTATTATATCAAAAACTTCGTTAACAAACAATGGTGAAAGTCCCATTGATGGTTCATCCATAAGAATAATTCTTGGTTTAGACATTAATGCTCTTCCCATTGCAAGCATCTGCTGTTCACCACCACTAAGTGTTCCCGCCGTCTGCTTCTTTCTCTCTTCAAGACGTGGGAATCTTTCATATACCATCTCCAATGTCTTTGCAATTTCATTTTTATCTTTTCTGGTATATGCACCTAACATAAGATTATCATATACTGATAAATCAGCAAAGACTCTTCTTCCCTCTGGTACATGTGCCATTCCTAATTTAACAATTTCATGAGCAGGTGTGGTTGTAAGCTCTTTTCCCTCGAACATTACCGAACCTGACTTAGGCTTTAATAATCCGGTAATTGTATGAAGAATTGTAGTTTTACCGGCACCATTTGCGCCGATAAGTGATACTACTTCACCTTCATTGACTTCAAATGATACACCTTTAATGGCATTAATCATTCCATATGATACATATAAGTCTTCTATCTTTAACATCGAAACACCGCCTCTCTATTCACCTAAATATGCCGTAACAACTTCCGGTTTATTTAATACAACTTCCGGCTTACCATGTGCAAGCTCTGTACCAAAGTTAAGTACCATTATCTCTTCACATATACCTGAAACGAGTTTCATATCATGCTCAATAAGAAGAATAGTAACACCATATTCTTTTCTTACAAACTGGATAGTCTCCATTAATTCTGCTGTTTCATTAGGGTTCATACCTGCTGCTGGCTCATCTAGTAATAAGAGTTTTGGTTCTGTAGCTAATGCTCTTGCTATCTCTAACTTTCTCTGTTTACCATATGGAAGATTGCTTGCTAACGTATTTATATCTTCATCTAAATCAAATACCCTGAGCAATTCCATAGCTTTTTCATTCATTTCCTTCTCTTCTTTAAAGAATCTTGGAAATCTTAATATGCCTTCAGCAACTGTATATTTCTGTTTATTGTTAAGACCTAATTTAACATTATCAATTATGGACATATTATCGAACAATCTGATATTCTGGAAAGTTCTTGCAATTCCTTTGCGATTTATATTCATAGGTGATAAACCATCGATTTTCTCACCATCTAATTTAATATATCCAGATGTTGGTTTATATACACCTGTAAGCATATTAAATACTGTGGTTTTACCGGCACCATTTGGTCCTATAAGTCCATATAACTGACCTCTTTTAATATTCAAATTTAAATCATCTACAGCCTTAAGTCCACCAAATGCTATACTTAAATTCTTAACTTCTAACAGTATATCATTATTATTTTCCTTATTAGCTGTCTTAGTATTCATATCTTTCATACTAATCTCCATTCCTGAGCGACCTGTTTATATCTATTTTATTTTTTAGTTTAGCAGAATCCTTAGGCATCTTTTGATACCTTATTCTTCTTAAATAACTTAGATACAATACGTTCTCTCATATATATACATTTCTCGTTATTTGTTAATATCATCATTGCTATAAGAATTATCGCATATGCAATCATTCTGTAGCTATAAAAATCTCTAAGTAATTCAGGTAATGCATACAGAATAATTGTAGCAATTATTGAACCTCTTATACTTCCTAAGCCACCTAATACTACAAATACCAATATTAAAATTGATACGTTGAAATTGAATTTTGATGAATCAAGTGTCTGATAATGAGAAAACATTGTTCCTGACATTCCTGCGAAGAATGCAGATACAAAGAATACTATTAACTTATATTTATTAATATTAATACCAATTGATTCAGCAGCAATGCTGTTATCTCTAACCGCTTTAAATGCTCTTCCTGCTCTTGAATCAATAAGGTTATACATAACCACAACAGTTATAAGTACAAGTACAACTGAAGAAATAAGTGTTGCTGTCTTTGGAACATCACTCACCGGCATTGCGCCTTTTAATATTTCGACCTTACTGTCTAAGTCATATTTCTGTGGATTTACAGGCTGTGAGAACGAAAAATGTAATCCGTTCTTATCTTTGATAAGATAACAGTTCTGGATTAATTTATATGTAATCTCACCAAATGCCAATGTAACGATTGCAAGGTAGTCACCTCTTAATCTTAAAACTGAGAAACCAATTATTACACCGAATAATCCTGCACATATTCCACCAATTAAAAGTGCAAGTGCATATCTTTCGAAATCTGATTTAATAACTTCTTTAGTTAATATAGAAAATATTGCACCTGAATAAGCTCCTACACACATAAATCCTGCATGACCTAAGCTAAGTTCACCAAGAATACCAACTGTTAAGTTAAGTGATATTGCAAGTATTATATAATAACACATTGGTATTAAAAGTCCTTCAAACAGACTTCCCATTACACCATTCATTACCATTATATTACAGATAACAAAGAATATTATAACCATTGTAAGTGTAACTAAGCACTGTTTTGTAGACGTTTTTACTTTGTTAGATTTATTCATACTTAATCACCTACACTTTCTCGTTTATCTTTTTACCAAGAAGTCCTGTTGGCTTCAGGATAAGTACTATAATTAACGAAGCGAAAACTATCGCATCTGCAACCTGTGTTGATATGTATGCCTTACTTAAATTCTCTATGATTCCAAGTAAAATGCCACCTATCATTGCGCCCGGTATACTTCCGATACCACCAAATACTGCTGCAATAAATGCTTTAATACCCGGCATTGAACCTGTGTATGGGCTTACCTGTGTAAATGTTGAACAAAGCAAGATACCTGCTACTGCTGCAAGTCCTGAACCAATTGCAAAAACAATCGATATTGTCTTGTTAACATTTATACCCATAAGCTGTGCAGCACCTTTATCTTCTGATACTGCCTGCATAGCCATACCAGCTTTAGTCTTGTTAATAAATAACGTAAGTGCAACCATTATAACAACTGTTACTATAATTGTTACAACTGCTTCACCTGATATTTTCAACTGTGAATTAATTTCTATAGTCTTAAGTGAGACAACTGACTTGAATGTTCTTGCATTTGAACCTAATATATTTAATGCAAGATTCTGTAATAAATAACTTACACCGATTGCTGTAATTAATACTGACAATGATGAAGCATTTCTTAAAGGTTTGTATGCCACTCTTTCAATTACCACACCTAATACTGTACAAACTACTATACCGATAATAATTGATAACCATACCGGACAATTCAAAGAAGATATTGATAAAAATACTGCATATCCGCCAACCATAATAACATCACCATGTGCGAAATTAAGCATTTTTGCTATACCATATACCATTGTATATCCAAGAGCTATCAGAGCATAAATACTGCCTAAGCTGATACCACTAATTAAATAGGATATAAAACTATTCATTTTAAATCATTCCCTTCTGCATCAACGTATAAATAGATTAAAAGCTGTTGCCATAAGTAAGTCCTTTCTTACAACAACAGCTTATATTTAATTCATACTTATTAAAATTAATCTAATGCTTTGTATGAACCATCTTCAATAACCATACCTTTTGGCTCTTTTGTTGGTTCACCATCTGCTGACCATGTGATATTACCTGTAACACCTTCAACTTCAATCTTAGTCATTGCTGATGTAAGTTTATCACAAAGATCTGAAATACTAATTGTTCCATCATCAACACCTGCTTCTTCAAGTGCTGCTTTTACTGCATATACTGCATCATATGCATCTGCTGCGAACTGAACAGGAGTCTCATTATTATATTTCTCTTTATATGCACTAACAAATGCCTGTGTCTTTTCATCTTTAGCATCTGGTGCAAATGGTGTTAATAACATAACTCCGTTTGCTAATGCAACATCTGTATCCAACTGATTAATAAGTCCGTCAAGACCATCGCAACCAAAGTATTTAACTTTTAATCCTGCTTTATCAGCCTGTGATAAAATCTTAGCAGCCTGCTGATAGTAGATTGGTAAGAATACTAAGTCAGCTCCACTTTCCTGAATCTTCTGAATCTGTACAGAGAAGTCTGTATTTGTATCCTTAGTAAATGCCTGTTCTGTAACTACTTCTAAGTTCTGGTTCTTTGCTTCTGAAACGAATTTCTCATAGATACCTGTTGAGTAAACATCTGAACTATCATAGATAATTGCTATCTTCTGACCGATTTTGTTCTTTGATATGTACTGTGCTGAAGCAACACCCTGGTTAGGATCGTTGAAACATACTCTGAATACATTATCATATTTAACGCAATCAGCAGCAGAACCTGATGGTGTTAACTGGAACATCTTATCTGCCTGTGTCTTTTCAGAAACAGCTATTGAACAACCACTTGTAGTTGCACCGATTATAACTTTTGCTCCTGAGTCTTTAACTTTATTATAAGCATTAACAGCTTTCTCACTGTCACACTCATCATCCTGGAATGTAAATTTTAATTTCATACCATTTACACCACCAGCTTCGTTAATCTCATCAACAGCTAACTGTGCTCCGTTCTTTACTGCCTGACCATATATGGCAGCCTCGCCTGTTATTGGTCCGATACCACCAAGAACTAATGTGTCTTTACTTCCTTTGTTCTCTGCACTTGAACCACAGCCTGTAAACATTGACATTGCTAAAACTGTAGCCATGGAAAGAGCTAAAATTTTTTTCTTCATATTTTTTCCTCCATTCCAAATATAAAATATGTTTTAAACATAGACCTTAGTTTACTATCACTTTTTTTATTTGTCAATGTTTTTACTGTGTTTTACAATACATTAAATTATATTATTTTGTTTTTTTCGACTCAATTAACTTGGGATCAACTGTTTTATTCGGCAGTTTCATTCCATCTTCAATATACTTATTAGAGTCTGTATAGTTCTCATACAAGCTGTTTATATAATCTTCAAATTCTTCGACATAGATAGTTACACCTTCTTCAATAATAGCATTTCTTGTAATATTATTACCGGAAATTACCGATGCCTTTTTAGCCAGTTTGTCTAATCTATCTATCATGTCTTCTGTAAGATTTACAGAAATTGTCTTTTTATTATCACCTTTACCTAATAATTTTCTAAATGATGCAAATCTTTTATTATCATATTTACCAAACATATGCATACCTCCATTTATTACATTTCCTTACACGCCATTACCGCTGCAACCGCACCATCTGCTGCCGCAGTTATAAGCTGGCGGACTTCCTTCGTTCTGCAGTCACCTGCGGCATATATTCCCTCTACATTTGTTCTGCAGTCTTCCCCTGCAACAATGTAGCCGTTTTCATCTGTTTTAACAACATTTTCGTATATGTCTCTTTGTGGTTCCTGCCCGATTGCTACAAATAGTCCCTGGACTTCAATATCTGACTCTTTGCCATTAACTGTATCTGCTATCTTTACACTTTCTAACACATCATCTCCTGACAATGATATAACATTATGGTTTAACAGTGTCTTTATATTGTCTTTTGCTTCCACCTCTTTTATAAGACTTGCTTCTGCCCTGAATGTATCTCTTCTGTGGACAATATATACAGTTTTACAGATTTCTGACAGATATTTGGCATCTTCTAATGCCGTATTTCCTCCGCCTGCAACTAAAACGTCCATACCTTTATAGAACATTCCATCGCACGTTGCACAATATGACACACCTGCTCCTGTAAATCTGTCCTCATTTTCAACATGCAATTTTCTTTTTCCGACTCCGGAAGCTATTATGACTGCTTTCGAGATAAATTCATTGCCTCTAGTAATTACTTTCTTATAATTACCATCTGCTTCTATATTGACAACTTCCTCCATCAATATCTCTGTATCTAACGACTTAGCCTGTTCATATAATCTGGTTGCAAATTCAAATCCGGAAGTATGTTTTATTCCCGGATAATTTTCAACCTCCGGTGATACAATTATCTGTCCACCATAAGATTTCCCCTCTAATACAAGTACATTTTTTCCGGCTCTTTTTCCATATATGGCAGATGACAACCCTGCCGTACCTGCACCAATAATTATTATGTCATATACTTTTTTATCCATATACACCTCATTTTTCATACTTACTTAATTTACTGCATAGCATTATTTAACTGCATTTGCTGTATTAAATACATTTTTTGTTAGCTGCATTTTATATTAATAAAGATTATTTTAATAGTTCTAAGATTTCCTCTTTAGAACTGAAGCCAACTGATTTTCTTACAATCTCACCTTTATCAAATACTACAAGTGTAGGTATGCTCATTACTTTGTATTTAAGTGCAAGACTTCTTTCCTCGTCCACATCGATTTTGCACACTTTGACATCTGTTAATTCTTCAGCTAATTCTTCAATTACCAGTGCAAGCATCTGGCATGGTCCACACCATGTAGCCCAGAAATCTACTAATACTTTTCCATCTGCCTTTAATACTTCGCTTTCGAAGTTATCACTTGTTACATGTAATACTGCCATAATCTTCCTCCATTTCCAAGACACCTGATGTAACTATACATTTGGGTGTCTTTTTATTCTGCTGTATTTTAGTATGTCCAATTTTAAACTAATTTTCCAAAAAAGTTTTTAATTTCTCGTATCTGTTCTTAGCATCATTATATCCCTGATGATATAGCTCGGTCAGTTTTTCCCTATTCTTCTCAAGTCTGCCGATTTTGACAGGTTTAGAAGGACGTATTACAAATACATTTCCTTTCTCCTCCTGCTTCTCTATATAATCAAGTGTCATATTGTAATACTTATGACGTTTTCTGATTGCATCTACCAGTTTAGGATATTTAGCATATTTAACCTTTATAACCGGCATAAGCTCGTTAGGCTTCTTTCTATAACTAATATCTCTTGTAAGAATAATTACATTCTTAGTATTACCGTCTTTAACTGATTTTCTAACCGGAATAGAATCAGAAATTCCACCATCTAAATATAATTTGCCACCGATATTAACCATCTGTGCCATCAATGGCAATGAGCATGATGCCCTTATGAAATCTATCTGGCCTTTCATATCCTTAATCTCTAAATATTCAGGCTGTCCAGTTTCACAGTTCGTTACTACAGCATAAAATTCTCCATCGAATTTCTCATATGCTTCATAATCATATGGATTAAGCTTTTCAGGAATCGTATGATAACACATTTCCGTACCAAAGAAATTACCTGTCGTAATAAGATTGTATGCACTTGCATAGTTCTTATCGTCAAGATAATCCACATCTACACTAAATGCCCTGCCGCGCTGCTTAGACAGGTAACTGCAAGCATTAACTGAACCTGCTGAGACACCATAGCATTTCTTAAATTCAATATCTTTATCCAGGAAGAAATCTAATACGCCTGCTGTGTATGCACCACGCATTCCTCCACCTTCTAATATTAAACCAATATTATCTTTCATAATCTCTACGCAACTCCTTTCTCATATCATAGTAAATATGTCTTTTAATTTAATCCATTCGTCCATAAAGATACAATTCTTAATCTTCTGCTCTTTAATTAACTTAGTTCCCTCTTCGTAATCAATCCACATTACCGATTCCACTTCTTCTTTCTGAAGTGTCAGCTTATCTGTGTCAATATCTTCCATATATACATACATTTTACTGAATTCGTGATTACGAAATGGTTTACCATAGAATTCGGTATCTTCTATGCCTTTATGAATACCTATAAAATGCAATTCTTCCTCAGCGGCCGTTATTCCTAACTCTTCTTCTAATTCACGTATTGCAGAATCGATTGAGCTGTCACCTGCATGGATATGCCCTGCACTTGATATATCATAATATCCCGGAAATGAATCCTTATTCGCACTTCTCTTCTGGAGTAATACGTCAAAGCCATCTTTCTTCTTACGGATTACCCATATATGGACTGTCTTATGCATATAACCTAATTCGTGGACTACACTTCTTTCCCTGACAAGACCTGTCTTATTACCTGAATCGTCAAGTATATCAAATAATTCTAATTCATTTCCATCCAGATTAGCACTTATAAGAGTCTTTTCATCATATCTTAGTTTCAATGAGAATAATGGATAATCGTCTCTTATAAGTTTTAAAAATATCTCATCACCTGTCCAGAAATTAAGTTTAAACAAATCTTTCTTATCTATCCATTCTAATTCGCCCTCATCACATTCTTTTAACTCGCCCCTAAAGCCATTGGCAGTATATAGAAACATATACTCGCCCTCTGCCTCGTTACTTAAGAATGTAATGATTCCTCTTAATTTATAATTAGTAAGTGTGAGATTTGTCTCTTCCTTAACTTCTCTTAGCAGACACTCGTCAGGTGTTTCCTCGTCTTCGAAATGTCCGCCAACACCTATCCACATATTATGGCTCAAATCATTTTCTTTCTTATTTCGGTGCAGCATAAGATATTTATTATCTTTTTCTATATAACATAAGGTTGTTAACTTCATAGCCTGTCTCCATTTCGCATATCCATAGTCTCTGTGAAATAGAATAAATCTTTTTATAACATTACTGATTCTATTCTATCTCTTTATAAAAGTGCTGATAGTCCTTAGTTGTATCCCATTCGCCACCCCATTTAAAGCCTCTGCTTATAAATGCATTGTAGCAGATATCGCCATTTACTATTTTATGTGCAAAATATTTATTTCTGTCAGCATATGTACCGCCATTTACCGGTAATACATTTCTGTCCCCAAAACCATTTCTTACATAAGGATTGTAAAGTGGATTAATATCTATGGCAATTCCGTAACCATGGTCCGAAATCGTATCTGTGCCATCTATGGTTCTGTAATTAAATGCTGATGTATTGTTATCTGCCATCGAAGCTTCATCATCTGCATTATAATCATCTATAAGATGCATCTTCTCTATCTGATATCTGTTATCATATAATTCCTTGAATATCTCTAAAATGTCATCAGCCACACGTACATTCATTATCAGCTCGCCACTCTGTTCATTTCCATTGAAATCAATATATTTAACTCTTATGTATCTTAAATCACTATAATCAAGTTTATCATTTTCTTTATATGATTTACCTGTTATTCTCTGTTTTATTTCATCAGATATTGGCTCATAATAAAAGCCATCGGCTAATGTAATTCTCATCTTCGATATCTCTCCTGAATTGCCTTGATTGTCATTATTATTCTGGTTATCATTGCTGTCTTTATTACCATTACTGCCTTTATTACTATTACTATTTTTATTATTACCATTATCTGTAATATTTTCCGTAATGTTTTTATCAGTATTTTCTGATGTATTATTTCTATCGTTAATAATGTTATCTACTGCTTCGGCATTATTTTTCTCATCTTTTAATTTCTTTAGCATTGCAACATTACAGACTAATAATATCATACAACTGACAATCAATAATATTCTTACACTTTTCTTCAAAACTTTACTACTCTTTCTGACATTTAATAAAGTAAGCCCACAAACCCATATACACAGGTTTGCAGACTTATTATATTATAATTTACTGTTCTACTTCAATCTTTCTTATCTCTTTTGTTCTGATTTCCTTAGAAATTGCATCTATGAAATCGCTTAAATCTTTCTGTCCCTCATCTCCAAGATAACGGCTTCTTACAGATACCTTATTCTCTTCCTCTTCTTTCTGTCCGACTACAAGCATATATGGAACTCTGTCAAGTCTTGATTCTCTAATCTTGAAACCAATCTTCTCTGAACGGTTATCAACTGAGCATCTTATTCCATTATCTTTTAATTCTTTCTCAATCTTAGCTGCATAATCAGCATATTTCTCAGAAATAGGTAATACTCTTACCTGTTCAGGACAAAGCCATGTTGGGAATAAACCTGCGTATTTCTCAATTAGCCATGCAAGTGTTCTTTCATAGCAGCCGATTGATGTTCTATGAATAATATATGGTCTTACTTTTTCACCATTCTGGTCAACATAGTACATATCAAACTGTTCAGCAAGTAAAGCATCCCACTGAATTGTTATCATTGTATCTTCTTTACCATATACGTTTTTAGCATTTATATCTACTTTAGGGCCATAGAAAGCTGCCTCTCCAACGTCCTCTGTGAATTCAACGCCGATTTCATTTAAGATATTTCTGATATGTCCCTCTGTTTCTTCCCAAACTTCAGGCTCACCGATATATTTCTTTCTGTCATTAGGATCCCATTTTGATAAATGATATGTTACATCTTCTTCAACACCTAATGTCTCAAGACAATATTTAGCAAGTTCAAGACAACCTTTAAACTCTTCAACCATCTGGTCAGGTCTTACAATTAAATGTCCTTCTGAAATAGTGAACTGACGTACTCTTGTAAGTCCATGCATCTCGCCTGAATCTTCATTTCTGAATAATGTTGATGTCTCACCATATCTCAATGGTAAATCTCTGTAACTCTTCTGGCTTGCTTTATATACATAATACTGGAATGGACAAGTCATTGGACGAAGTGCAAATACTTCCTTATCCTTTTCTTCATCACCTAATACGAACATTCCATCTTTATAATGATCCCAGTGTCCTGAAATCTTATATAAATCAGATTTTGCCATAAGAGGTGTCTTTGTTCTTACATAACCACGTTTTTCTTCCTCATCTTCAATCCATCTTTGCATTGTACGAATCATTATCTCGCCCTTTGGCATAATAAGAGGAAGTCCCTGACCAATAACATCTACAGTTGTAAATAATTCCATCTCTCTGCCAAGCTTGTTATGGTCTCTCTTCTTAATATCTTCAAGATGTGCAAGATATTCTTCAAGGTCTGCCTTTTTAGTAAATGCTGTACCATAAATTCTTGTAAGCATTTTGTTGTCTGAATTACCTCTCCAGTAAGCACCTGATGATGATATTAACTTAAATGCTTTAATAACACCTGTCTTCATAAGATGAGGTCCTGCACATAAGTCAACGAAATCTCCCTGTTTATAGAATGAGATAACTGCATCTTCCGGTAAATCATTAATAAGTTCTACCTTGTATGGCTCGTTTCTTTCTTCCATTAATTTAATAGCTTCTTCTCTTGAAAGTTCGAATCTCTCTAATGTAGCATTTTCCTTAATTACTTTCTTCATCTCTGCTTCGATTTTATCAAGGTCTTCTCTTGAAAATGGTTCATGCTCGAAATCATAATAGAAACCTGTATCAATTGATGGACCAATTGCAAGTTTTGCTTCCGGGAATAATCTCTTTACTGCTTCAGCAAGTACATGTGATGTTGTATGTCTGTATGCTGCCTTACCTTTTTCATCATTAAATGTAAGAATGTTTAATTCACAATCGCTGTCAACAACTGTTCTTAAATCCACAACTTCACCATTTACTTCACCTGCACAGGCTGCTCTTGCAAGCCCCTCGCTAATGTCACTTGCTATATCGATTACTGACATTGCTTTTTCATACTCTTTTACAGAGCCATCTTTTAATGTTATCTTCATGATAATCCTCCATTCTGATATTTATGATTCTTTTAATATTTTTGAGATTAGTAAGATTAAAGTGTATGTGTACTTAGCACTACATAATTCTTTTAATCTTAGGGTGTTTTAAAGTAATTTATAATACAAAAACGTCCCTTATGATTCAAAATCATAAGGGACGATACTATCGTGGTTCCACCCTGATTATATATAAATTAAGCATATGACTAAATTATAAATAATTGATATATATTATTTATTAACTTTAATCATTGTCTTTATATATCTCTCATTATGATTATAACGTAATCAACGGACTGGATTGGAGTCACTCAGAGGTAGTCTTCAATATTACTCCGGTAAGACGCTCACAGCATTTCTCGTCTCTCTCTGAACCATCTGTAATACCTACTCGTCTCTTCAATGTGTTTACTTTATTAAGTTAGTTTTAGTATAACACCTTAATTTATTTTGTCAACGATTTTAGATAGAATTATATGTTACATTTTACTATATTCATTCATAACTATATTCTAATTTATATAGCACCATTATCTTCTAAAAATTTCTTGTACATATCTTCAATTCTCTTCAAATCATCATTATGCAAATTTCCAATTTTAAAAATAAAGCTATCCTTTGTCAGTAAAATTACTTTTGAAACCCTCGCAGTTGATGCTAATCTAAGATTTGCATCTTCCCAATAAATAATCGGTGTATCATACGGGTCTTCTTTTCTAACTTTATGCTTAGTAATCTTAACTGATAAAACCCCAAGTAAATTTTCATCAAGTACAACCACTGGTCTGTTTAATATCCTACTTGAATCTTCTTCTAATGAAAATTCAACAAACCATACCTCACCTTTGTTCATTATATCCCTCTTTCTTCTTTTATTTGTTTAAACATATCGTCCCACTCTGTTTCATCTGTCCATTCATCATCAGATGAAATAACTGCATTGCCATCTTTATTATAGTTTGTATTCTGTATTGCCATTTTATATGCTTTCAAACCATATCGTTCTGTATTCATACTTGGTTGAAATGGTAATGCCTGTTCTCTAACTGCCTGCTTAGCTGCCATAGTAAAGAATGTTGTCATATCCATTCCCAGATTTGACATAAGCTCCTGTAACTGAGTCTTTAGTTCTTCGTCCATTCTCATAGTTACATTTGTACTTGCCATATTACCACTCCTTTCCTTTGCCAATATTATATTATCTGTCTCTCTATATGTCAATACATTGTTATAACATTGTACTTACGAATGAATTTTAACATTACAGATTAACTAATGTACAATAAATTCTTTAAATAATGCAAGTCCCTCTCTTACCATATAATTAAGTAAAAGCCTGTTATCTGAATCACCTGCAATTCCCTCTACTTTTTTAAAGCCAACATATTTACCAAGTAATACTGCCCTATAAACGTGAAAATTATTCGTAACTATTGCAATTTTAGCATCTTTATCTCCGATTATTTCTAATGTAAATTTAAGATTCTCATATGTAGAAGTAGATTTATCTTCCATAATAATTCTGTCTTCGGCAATTCCCTTTTCCATAAGGTAGCGTTTTTCGGCATAAGCTTCTGTTATATCCTCTCCTGTTCCCTGACCACCTGTACAGATAACCTTAGTATCCTCATTTTCTATAAGATAGTCATAGGCTGCATCTAATCTTTTAGCTAATGATTTAGTTATTCTTTCACCTCTTACCTGGGCACCAAGAACTACAATATAATCTGCACCAGCATCAGCTTTGCTATTCATTTTACTGATAATCATACATTCCATCGTAGCAAAAACGGTTATTCCGACAATAATTATTATACATATTGCTATTCTAAGCCACTTTGGAATTATAAGAAGAATCGATTTCTTCTTATGAAGAACACATATTATTGTAAAAATTGTAAAGCCGATAGCTGCTATCAGCCAAAATGTCAAAAAAGCCGATGACACACCTGCATAAGATGCGGCAAAAATATAATAACCAAGGCATAAAAACGCCATAATCGTAAATAATGCTATAAAAAAATTCATATTTTCTCCAATCTGTAGCAAATTTCAGAAAAGTGTTAAAAGTCTAATAGCTATTAAGCGAATTATTTCGTATAATACACTTCCTTTTAACACTTTAATTATATATTATATATTTAAAAATCTCTTCTCAAATTCTTCAATCTTCATAGGTTTTCCATAATAATATCCCTGAACCATACTGATATTCATATTCTTCAAAGTATCTAACTGGCTCTTTTCCTCTACGCCTTCGACACATACCTGAACTTCTAATTTCTGTGACAATTCTGCAATCAGCTTGACAAATGCCTGTGCATAATCATCATGACTTATATCTTTTATAAATGTTCTGTCAACTTTAATAATATCTAAGTCCATTTGCTTAATATAATTAAGTGAAGAATAACCTGTTCCAAAATCATCAAGTGCAATCTTTACACCTAATTTCTTAATCTCCCTGATTATTCTCTCCATACGGTCCATATCATTAATTGCCAGACTCTCAGTTACTTCAAGAACCAGATTTTCAGGATTAATCTGTGATTCTTCAAGCACCTCACTAATAACATCAACTATATTATTGGCAAGTAACTGTACTACCGACAGATTGACATTTATCCTTAGGTTAATTCCCATATCACTCCACTTCTTGCTAAGCATACACGAATGTTTCAATACATGCTCACCAATTGGTGTAATGAGTCCCATATGTTCAGCAAGCGGAATAAATTCACCCGGCATCATAAAACCTAATTTATTACTATTCCACCTTACAAGCGCTTCGCCACCGATACACTTTTCCGTTGCAGTATCCATAATAGGCTGAATATATACCTCGAATTCTTCACAACCTGCGGCTACAGATGAACGCATATTTTTCTCAATATCTAACTTAATATAAGAGTTTTCGTCCTCTCCCTCGCTATAATATCTGTATCGGTTCTTGCCATTTTTCTTAGCATCATACATGGCAATATCCGCTTTTTTAATCAAGTCATTTACATTCTTGCCACAGCTTGGAAATTCTACAATTCCCATACTCATAGTGCAGTAATATTCAGTATTTCCTAAGTACCATGGACTTGCAAATATCTTCTGTATCTCACTTATGATTCTGTCACGTTTGTCATAAACCTCAGGCTCTATAATAATGATAAATTCATCGCCGCCCACACGATAGCATCTGTTAGATATTTCCTTTATCTGTCTAAATGACATCGATATCATTTTCAGAAGCTCATCACCATATTGATGTCCTAATCCATCATTAATATGCTTAAAATCATCTAAATCAATGAATAGGATTATTCCCTCTTTCTGCGACATCTCCGTTTCTCTTATAAGTAAGAGCAGGTCCTCTTCACATCTCATTCTGTTATACAGACCTGTTAAGAAATCATTATTTGCCTGGAACTCAATCCTCTGCTGATAGATTTTCTTATCTGTGACATCAGTTATATTACAAAGCGAAACCTCACTTCCGTCTACCCATATAATGTCATTATATTTTATGTCATACCAACGCTGACGGTTCTCATCATATTTTTCCATAAAATATGTATTATTCTTAAGAGGAATACATTCTTTGCAGCAATCACCCTTACAACCATAATAATAATCGTAACAATGCTCACCAACTAAGTCTCTGCCTGCCATCTTCATCATTGTATCGTTACAGAAAAGTATCCGGTTATCAGGCTTATTTATTACAAATATTCCACTTCCAAGATTATTAAGTATTTCCTTTAATGCTGCATATGAGCTTATTAATGAATTCTTCGCAATTCGTTTATATAGAAAGCTCTGTATCATCTTGCATATATCAAACAGAAATCTTACAGTATTAGAATCCCAGAATCTGTCATATCTGCTCTCAGCAAATACCGCATATATAGCAGGCTCTTTTCCCACAATTATAGGTACTGATATAAGGCTTCTAAGTCCATTATTCTGCAGAATCTGTCTAAGTTCTTCATCTTCTGTATCAGGCTCAATAATCAATATACTTTCACCATTATAATACGGAATTATATCAGGTAAAATACGTTTTTCTACATCCTCATAATCTCCGAAATCATCACTGTGCCATTCACCTATTACATTGATTAAGCTGTTTCCACGAACTTTAGAAACCGTTATCATACTTATATCTAAATAATCCGCAATTGCGTCGATTATCTCCTGTATTATTCCCTCAATATCTAAATCTTTCTCAAGAATTTCAAGAATCTTTGTAACAGTTTCTTTATGCTTTAATTCTTCTGTTATTCTGGTGTCCTTTTCAGTAATCTCATTTAATTTCATAATGGTTCTGTTATTATCATAAGCTGCTGTGATAAATAACTTCGTAAATATCTGCAGCAGTCTTATTGTTCTCTTAGCACCATTAAATGTAACTTTATCATAGAGTCCCTTAGTAGGAAGTATATTCTTCTCATCATCATATAAATCTTCTCGATATACAACAACTAATGCCCATGTACCCTCATTATTTCCATTCAGGTTATTGCCAATTCCTACAACTTTAACATTCTCATATATAGTTTCTTTCCAGACAGGCTCTGTACTATCTCCTGCCTCACTTACCGCTTTATCAATTATTAAAGATAATTCTTCTTTACCGATAAATGCGTAGAGATTTCTTATCTCCTCACTTCTTCCGGACAACATAGTAACCCTTTGTCCGTATTTATCATAATATGCTAAAAACACCCTCTGAGCTTCACAGAAAATATCCTGATAATTCTGTAATTCCTTTGTATCCATTATTTTTCCCATTAATTCACCTTTACCCATAAAAGCCGCTCCAATCATTATATTTTATTATAGGCATTATATCCCCAGAAATATAGATGCAACCCTGAAATATACAATTAACGAAATTGCATCAACTATAGTTGTTATAAACGGACTTGCCATTACTGCCGGGTCAAATCCAATCTTCTTTGCAAGAATAGGTAATGTACAACCTATAATCTTAGCCATTAATACAGTTACTGCAAGTGTAATACATACAACAAGCGCTACCTGAACCGTAACTCTGTCAAATAACAGTAATTTCACAAAATTACATACGCTAAGTGTAAGCCCACACATTATCGCAACTCGTGATTCTTTCCATATTACCTTGAAAATGTCTGAGAATTCAATCTCTTCAAGTGATAATGCACGAATTACGGTAACAGATGCCTGACCGCCTGAATTACCACCTGTATCCATAAGCATTGGAATATAAGCTGTCAACACCGTATAAGCTGCAAGTGCATCTTCAAATGATGTAATAATCATTCCCGTAAATGTAGCCGAAACCATTAATAAAAGTAACCATGGTATTCTAGCTTTCCATGTCTCAAATACAGTTGTCTTAAAATATGTCTTGTCAGATGGAATAATAGCTGCCATCTTCTTAATATCTTCTGTTGCCTCGTCCTGCATTACATCGATAGCATCATCGAATGTTACGATACCGACAAGTCTGTTCTCATCATCTACTACAGGAATTGCAAGCAAATCGTATTTATTGAATTTATTTGCTACTGTCTCCTGGTCCTCTAATGTATGCGCCGAAATGAAATTAGTATCCATTATGTCTTTAATAACATCATTTTCATCTGCTAATAAAAGTGTCTTTATGGAAATGCTTCCTAATAATACTCTATTTTCATCTGTAACATAACATGTATATATTGTCTCTTTATCTACTCCGGTACGTCTTATTCGCTTAATCGCCTCTTCAACTGTCATATTAAGTCTTAAGCTGACATACTCGATAGTCATAATACTTCCTGCACTGTCATCCGGATACTTAAGGACTTCATTAATCATCTTTCTTGTATCAGGATCAGTATTTGCAAGAATTCTTTTTACTACATTTGCAGGCATCTCTTCAACAATGTCAACTGCATCATCTAAATATAATTCGTCAAATACATCTTTTAACTCATTATCACTAAAGCCCTGTATAAGCATCTTCTGTGCATCAGCTTCCATTTCTACAAAAGTTTCCGCTGCTAACACTTTTGGCAGAAGTCTGAATAATAATGGTATCTTATTCTCAGGAACTTCCTCAAATAATGCTGATATATCCGCACCATTCATCTGTGCAAATACATCTTTTATCTCAGAATACTTCTTCTCAGCAAGTAATTCTTCTATCTTCTTCTCTAATCTCATCTCTTCCATGTGTCTTATACCTTACCTTTCACCGATTTAAAGATAAACACAGTCGCAAAAAGACAGAGTAGGCATATAATATTATCCTGCTCTATCAACTTGAATCTGTTCTCACATTTCCACATTATTAATGTGCTACATGGAAGTAATTCCCGAATTTCTGCCGTCGGTACACATTTAATATCCAAACTTTCCAAATTTAATTTCAGAATTAATTAATCTCCGATTTAATTCTAAACTTAATCTTAATTCTTAAATTATCTGATTTTGGATATTGAATCTATACCGACGGATAATTCCCTCGGGGCTTACTTCCGCTTCCGGTTCCTCCGTCCATTTTCGTATCTCCTTTTATAAATATTTTGTGCTATTTTGCATAAAAACACACTTGTATCTTAACTTTTTTTATTAATTTTGTCAACCAAAAAGGATATTCATTTTTGGTAAATTCCCCCTTAATTAATTGTAAAATAAGCGATACTTAACACTATTTCAGTGCATTTTCCATTATCCATATCGTTATATTGCTTTACCACTATTAAATCTGCTATTCATAAAATACTTCTGCTAAGAACAAAGCATTTGCAGGCACTAAAAAACCTGCCTTACTTCTGTCTTTCACTTCGAATAATTCCCTGATACTTTCAGCAGCTCTCTTACCAAGTCCCACTTCAATTATTGTTCCACTCATAATTCTGACCATATTATATAAGAAACCATTTCCATAAAAATGCAGATTAATTGCACCATTTTTCTCTTCAAGGACTATCTTATACACATTTCTGACTGTAGATTTCTTCATCTTCTTATTAGCACAGAAGCTTGCAAAATCGTGTTCTCCCTCTAATATTCTGCACGCTTTTTTCATCATATCAATATTAAGCTTTTCATCTATCCGATACATATATTTTCTTTCAAATATATTAGCGACTTCGCCATTATCTATTCTGTATACATAATGTTTCCCCGTAGCATTAAGTCTTGCGTGGAATCTGTCTTTAACCTGTTCGCCTGTAAAGACTCTTATATCCTTTGGCAGATATTGATTCATCTTTCTAACAAGTTCATTTACCTCTATCGAATTATGTGTATGAAAATTAATAACCTGTCCAAATGCATTAACACCGGCATCTGTTCTGCCTGATGCATTTACTTCAATATCCTCTTCTAACATTCTGCTTAACAGTTCTTCAAATTTCTCCTGAAGTGTATTATGGGTATTTCCCTGCTTCTGCCAGCCATTGTATTTAGCACCATCATAAGACACAGTCATTTTAATATTTCTATTATATGTTTTTGTGTCTTTTCTAATATTGTTTTTCTCGGTGTTCTCATTATTATTTTTATTATTTTTCTCGGTATTTGGAGTATTGTTTATTGTATTACTTTTCATTGTTGTCCCTATTCCTATCTCTATTATTATTTATGAGGGTTTTTCTTTCTTCTTTTACCTGTCACGCCCTCAACCTCTAACTTCATAAGTGTAGTCATAGGTATAACTTCTTTGCCAAAAGGAAAATCTTCTTTATGATACTGTCTCATTATCTTAACTAAAGCATCGTACTTTTCTTCCTCTTCCATTATCTTAATCTTGCCATAGCCTATTACACTTTCATATTCCATTGTACAGCTATGATTGTCATCATCTGTTATCAATCGATGTTCACAATCCATTTCAAAACTTACATTATTATTCTTCTCAAGTAACTCGTATTTCTTACCCTCATTTGCTCCATGAAAATATAATGTAATCTTTCCATCTATGACATCCATACCGAAATTAAGCGGTAAAATGTATGGATACTTTTCAGCATTAATTGCCACTCTGCAAACATCACATTTTCTCATCACTTCAACAATTTTATCAAATTCTTTTATCTCTCTGTCACTTCTTCGCATTGATTGTACCTCCGTTAATTTAGTATATTTATTTGAATTCATCAACTTCATTTATTAACTTTTCATTCATTCTGTTGTATGTATCCCATACGTCTGATTTCACATTTATTCCTGCCTTAACAAATAATCCTTTAATAATATCAAATATTTGTTTCGAGGTAAGCCCAGTTCTCTTAATAATATCATCATCTGTAATTTTTACCATAGAATGTGCTGCTATATTTCTTATATTTTGTTCTACATCTGTTAACTGATTTATCTTTTCTTTCAGATTATAATCATCTGATTTTCCGTTAATTAAATTAACCAAATGATGACTATATACCGGTTTATCATAGTCAAATTTATTTTTATATTCTTTATTAAAAATATCTATAATATCAGGATAATTGTTTTTAATCTTCGCTTTATCCCAATATCTTACTTTATCTTTCTTAATTTGTTTCTCATATGTTATTTTCTCAATATCTATTTCACATTCTTTCTTTAAAATAAGTTCATATAATGAAACAATTATCGGTGTCAATGCTCTTATATAATCTGCTAATTCTTCTCTCTGAATCTTTAGCCATAATATCATTGCATATTCAAATATTTTCCTGTATGTCCCATCTTTAATATCATATAGGTTGTCCCAATTAGATAAATTTGCATATTTATCAGCATTATTACTGTCAAGCTTACTTCTGTAAACTGCTGCTTTTAACATATACTCTAATCTTGAATTTTCAATATCAACTAATGACTGTGCTGTTACAAGAGCAGCATTATAATCATAAGCTGATATATGTTTTTTAATCATATCTTTTTTAAGTAATTTTAATAGATTCAGACTTTTTATCTCTTTACACCTATTCTCAAAATCATCTTTATTATCCTCATTATATTCCCAATACAATTCTATATCATATTCTTTATCACTCACCTCTAAATGAGGATTAATTTTCTTCAATGGTGTAGATACCTGTAAAGGAATCATATTATATTCGTCCATAGTTGCAATTATAAACAATGCATTTTTCATTCCCGGTGTTCCTGATGATGTATTAAGATACAAAACATCTTCAGGTTGCATATTACTTTTGATATCTGAAATTATGTCCATAAATAATTTATAAAACACATCATATTCCTGCACATTTACTAAATCTTTATCCACTATAATCTTATACTCTATCTTATGATTTATTAATTCTGATAACTTATCTAAACAATATACATATCTGTTATCTTTAATATGATTTTCATACATTTCCTTTGATAAGAAAATATATACCTCATCCGGTCGATATATTCTGCATATATGTAACAATGAACCATCTCTAAAATTAGATATCGGATCAGTACCACCAATCGGTGAAAATAGAATTCTTTTGCCCATATTCTTCCTCATTTCTATATTATATTATCTCTTAATTTTATAACTCAATAATTTTGTTGTTCATCAATAGTTAATAAATTCTCTCTTGTTCTCTTATTCTCATTATATCATATTTCTATTATAACTAAATCAAATTTTATATAAACAAAACAATCATTCATAATTATATAATAATGATTTCCTCATCATCAATTTCCTGTTGTTTTCCATATACTGTAACCTGTCCACTTCCTATTATTTTATATATTCTTATACTATCTTCTTCATCTGCATACTTTCCAATACCACTCATTAATTTATCATATGCTCTTTTAGAAAGTTTCGCTTCATAACAGGACTTTTGCACCCTGAAACCAAAACTGTTTAAATATTTAACAAGTTTTAGTCTCTTTTTATTATCTATAATATCGTAAATAACAAGTACATACACTTTAGAATCATTTATTTTTTCTTCAAATGTATCAAAAAAATAATTATCTATCATACAAATTACATCTAATCCAATTGTCCTCTCTACGAGAATGGATTATCTCCTTTCTCCACCAACTTATTATCTAATTTTAAATGGTTCATATAATGTTATATCTTCATCTTCAATTGCATGCACCAATTTGCCTATCTGTATATCCATCGCTCTTCTAAATGGCATTGATGACTCATCTTCATAATATTTAACTTCTGTACGAATCTTTTTATCATATTTATTAAGAAATATTTTCATTCCATCTGTTGTCAAATATATTCCCGGATTATCAATTCCATATGCAAAATGCTCTTTCAAAATCTCATGTCCATTAATGAGACTCATAACTAATGAATCAACAATAACAGCTCTCCATTCCTCAATTAAGTCACTAACCAATGTAGGATGTCTTTCTTTATCTGAATGTATAAAGCCAAAATACGGATTCAATCCATAAGCAACAATTTTACCATAATATTCATTCATTAAAATAGAGTATCCTAAACTTATCATAGAATTAAATTCATCTTTAGGTGGTCTCCTGTTTCTCCCTGTAAATGTAAATTGTTTATCTATTAATTGAGATAATCCCTGAAAATAATATCTTGCTGCAATCCCCTCATATCCCATAATCTGATTAACACTTTTAGCACACCACACCTTTTCTTCCTGTATCTTAAGCATTTTAATCTCTTCATCAAGTGTTTTTCTTGAATTTCTTAAATAACGTTTTAATACCACCTTTTGGTTATGAATCTTTGCGGAAATAATCTTCTTACCTAGATTTAATGAAAAATCTGTATTATATAAACGACATTGCTGACGTTGACGTTCTACATTTATATGTCCTGTTGACTCTAGTCTGCCAAAATAAGAACCACTTTTCGAATAATAAGCAACTACTATTCCTCTCTTCATACACTCTATAGTACATGGTGTTGTCATATTAGCTTTACTAAAAATCTGTATAGAATCTAAGGTTTCAATTGGTATCTTTTTAATAAGTCCATCTTTGTATGAAACTTTTATGTAACTTTCTTCTACTGAAATATTAGCACCATTTTCGTTAATATATAAGTAACTCATATTTCCACTTCCTCTCTTTTTTGTAAAATAAATTGTAATGTTAATTTT
The DNA here is from genome assembly GCA_900314555.1 of uncultured Eubacteriales bacterium. Taxonomy (GTDB): domain Bacteria; phylum Bacillota; class Clostridia; order Lachnospirales; family Lachnospiraceae; genus Bovifimicola. The sequence continues at coordinate 73,129 of OMVQ01000121.1, forward strand.
ATTTATATCGATGTCGCGAGATATCGTCCCCTACGAGGTTTCTACATTTCTATTCTAATGTTGATGAGACGTGGCTGCGCACAGGCGAAGGGTTCTCGTCCCCTACGGGGTATCTACATTTCTATTCCAGATAACGAAAAAAGTGAAATCTATGTCGAAAGAGTTCTCGTCCCCTACGGGGTATCTACATTTCTATTCAGAAATTTTATAAAGTTACAATAAGCGACAGACAGTTCTCGTCCCCTACGGGGTATCTACATTTCTATTCTAAAGTCAAGAGTTTATAAAAAAGTTAATAATTGTTCTCGTCCCCTACGGGGTATCTACATTTCTATTC
>OMVQ01000119.1 GCA_900314555.1 uncultured Eubacteriales bacterium
ATTGTACAATTCGCACAAATTTAATATTGATATTTTCTCATATAGCAGTAGTATAAATCTAGGTACCGGCTATGAAGCATTTACGAATTTACGAATATACATAGTCATACAATTTTCTATATGTTTCGCTCTGAAACATATATATAGTATCAACTATTTGTAAAGTACAGTCTTTTTTAAAACTGCTGACTATTAAATGATCTTCATAGATATATGCAAAAAAGGTATCAAAACCTTCACAATTTTTTTCTCTAAATAAGTATGATTCCTTGAAATTATTTGATAAAGCAACATTGATATTCTCTATTGCAAACCTAAAAGTGTAGTTCTTTTTGAAACTAAATTGATATGGAAATAAGAAAAATAAATTTTTTTTAACAGTAAGCAACTTGACATAATTTTTTATATCATTTTCAATGGTGCCATACTCATATTCATTTGTAAGAAATTCGGATAATTTTTTACAACTATGGTTTCTTAGTGCAACATGTAATCTTGTTACTTTCATTTCAGTGTTCTGTTTTCTTGGGGGACAATAACTAATAACGCCATCGAAAATTTTTTGAATCTGACTAGTCAATTCTCTTGATGCTTGAAATCGTGTTGTACTTTCGAGTAGTTTAAAATCAAACTTATAAGTGAGGGAATTACAATCACATTCACCATTAGATTCAGATAGTGGTGGTTCATATATTCTAAAATTAGATTTTTCTCTAAAATAAATAGATTTATTTACTAATTCCAATAAATATTTTTCATAATTACAATTATCTTCTCCATCAATGAAATTTTTAATTATAAAGACAGCAGGTAGAATATCTATTTGTATTTCATCCGAAATCATAATTTTTATTACATCTCCTCTCATATATTGATAAAATTGTAATACAAATATCTTTACCATTCCATTCTATTACAATTATATCTGAAATAATTACTACAATTATACATTTTATATAATATTTGTTATTCATTTATGAATAATTAGATTCTAAAAAATAAAATTAGTTTTGTTCCTTATATTCCTCATCAGTTGGAAATCTCCACCCATTATTTAAGTCGAAAATCAACTCAACATCATCAAATGTCACACTCCATTTAGCATTTGTTGAGTTATGAGTTATTTCAGTAAGACATTCTAAATAGTAGTTTGCAACATTGAACAGTATTTCAGGACTATTTCCGGGGAGTTTTGTAGCACCACTGAAAATAATATTATCTTTGTATTCAGAATCATCATATATACAGAAATCTTCAACTTTCTGCTTAAAAGGAATCTCAGAGCAATACTTCTCTGAGATTTCTTTGATAATTGCTTTTTCCTGTTCTGTCAAAGGACTTTTTCTTTTTGCTTCATAATATAGTGAAAATGCCATTGTTAAATCTCCTTTAAAATCTAATTTTATTCTAAATTTCCATAATGTTATTTCATCATTAAGTAATTTTGACATTTGTTAAGAGCAAACTATCTTCAACTTTCTTGGATTTATTATATTGTAGTTTCAGCACTCAAAATTTTGCCATTAGTTAAGAGGGAACAAGTTCTCTGGGACTCTTTTTCAAACATTATATCATAAGAATAAGTGTAAAGTATATAAATTTCAATCGCATACATTGTACATATCACACTATATATTTTATCTGAAATATAAGCTTGATATAGCCTAAAACTATAACAAACCTTAAATTTTTTGTATTTTTCCAATTCTTGTAAATATGTTAATATGTGAACCATAAATTGATTAGTAATTCTGGATATTATAAAAATTATATAGATAGATGTATAAAAAGTTATATAGTCAGCTATATAGAGATATATAGTCAGCTATATAGAGATATATAGAAATATGTGATTTTTATAATATATATTTTAGAAATTATAATCACGAAAACTATAAAATATTAACAGATTGGAGATAAGATATGAGTAAATTAAACACACCATTCAGATACGATTATGTAGGAAGCTTTTTAAGACCAGAGGTTTTAAAGAAAGCAAGAGAAGATTTTGAAAATGGTAAAATTACAAGGGAAGATTTAACAAAAGTAGAAGATGAATGTATAACTAAACTTGTCAGCAAACAGAAAGAATTAGGATATAAAGTAATTACTGATGGTGAATTCAGAAGAGCAACATGGCATTTAGATTTTATGTGGGGCTTTAACGGTGTTGGTCATCAGAAAACAGAGACAGGCTTACCATTCCATGGCGAAGCAGCAATGATTGATGATACTTATCTTACAGGAAAAGTTTCACTTGATGAACATCCTTTTATTGAGCATTTTAAATTCATCAAACAGTTTGAAGATGAGAATACAGTTGCAAAACTTACAATACCTGCACCTGCACAGTTCTTAGAACAGATGATTATGCCTTTTGCATGGGATAATTCTAAGAAATATTATAATACAACAGATGAAATTGCTATAGATATTGCTAATGGATACAAGAAATTCATCAAAGATGCATATGCAGCAGGATGCAGAAATCTTCAGTTAGATGACTGCTCATGGGGTATGTTAGTTGATGAAAATGCATGCCAGTTCTTTGGAACAGACAGCGAGGGATTAGAGAAAATAAAGAAACAGCTTGTAGATATCAACAACCTTGCAATTGAAGACAAACCAGAAGATATGACAATTAATACACACGTATGCAGAGGAAATTTCCATTCTACATATGCAAGCAGTGGAGCATATGACAGCGTTGCAGAAACATTATTTGCAAAGGAAAATGTAAATGCATATTATTTAGAGTTTGATGATGAACGTTCAGGTGGTTTTGAATCACTTTCAAAAGTTACAGGTGATAAAAAGGTAGTTTTAGGTTTAATTACAACAAAATCTCCTGTATTAGAAGATAAGGAAACAGTTATTAAAAGAATTAATGAAGCTGCAAAATACATACCTCTTGACAGATTATACCTTAGTCCTCAGTGTGGTTTTGCATCATGCGAAATAGGTAATAAATTAACAGAAGAACAGCAGTGGGCAAAACTTAAATTAGTTAAAGAAATAGCTGAAGAAGTATGGAAATAAAATAATTATTTATATATCAAATTTGCTTTAGCGGTTAAATAAAAATTAAATATTATGCGTAAAATATGACCTCTCTTGCAGGCAAATAAGTGAAATTAAATTTACTTAACGTCTGCAAGGGAGGTTTTTGTTTTGTATTTCAATTGTATTTCAATTTCAAAAATGCTTGACAGATAAGTTGCTTAGTGATATGGTTAGTTACATAAGTAATGAACCATATAAGTGATTGCAAAATACATATAAATTATTACTTTTGAAGTATCAAAGCCGGAAAGGAGGAGAAAATGAACGAGATATTAACTCAGGAGAAATCAATCTACATACAGATTGCAGAAATGATTGAGCGGGATATATTGCGGGACATTTTGTTAGAGGAAGAGAAAGCACCAAGTACCAATGAACTTGCGAAACTCTATGCAATTAACCCGGCAACGGCTGCAAAAGGAATTAATATTCTTGTAGATAGAGGAATCCTATATAAAAAACGTGGTATTGGAATGTTTGTTGTGAAAGGAGCCAAAGAGATGATAATGGCAAAAAGAAAAGAAGAATTTTATGATAATTATATAAAAAAGCTTTTGTTAGAGGCATCAAGTATTGGTATCAGCAAAGAAGAACTTATAGATATGATTAAGAAAGAAGATTAAAGAAAATTGCCTAAGGAATGGAGCAGACATTAAAGTCTGCGGAATGGAGAAAAGTATGAGTGAAATGTTATCATGTAAAGGAATATATAAAAAGTATGGAAATAAAGAAGTGCTTAAAGGTATAAATCTTGATATAGAAAAAGGAAAGATTTATGGTCTGATTGGCAGAAACGGAGTGGGAAAGACAACGCTTTTATCAATAATGACAGGACAAAGTATGGCATCGGAGGGAGTTGTCACTTTAGATGGCGAAAAGGTATGGGAAAATAAAGATGTTATTAATAAAATCTGTTTCTCAAGAGAATTAAACCCTATGGCAGCAATGGGCAACAATAATATGAAAGTTAAGGAGTATCTGAGAATTGCTTCAATATTTTATCCAAATTGGGACTTTGAAATGGCAGATGAACTTATTAAAGAATTCGAATTAAATGTAAAGAAACAGATTTGCAAGTTATCTAAAGGTATGATGTCAATGGTTACTATAATTGTTGCATTAGCAAGTAAGGCTGAGTTTACATTTCTTGACGAACCGGTTGCCGGGCTTGATGTTGTAGCAAGAGACCAGTTTTACCGTATTTTATTAGATGAATATGATAAGACAGGCAGAACATTTGTAATATCTACACATATCATAGAGGAGGCAGCAGATATTTTCGAGGAAGTAATCATTATGAAAAATGGTCAGGTAATTCTTAAAGAGAATACGGTAGAGCTTTTAGACAGAGCATTTCATATAAGTGGAAAAGCCGAAGAAGTAGATAAGTTAGTGGAGGGTATGGAAGTACATCATAGAGAAAATATTGGAAGAAGCAAGGGCGTAACAGTTTTAGCAAAACCGGGTGAACGAATAAATGCAAATGCTGATGTAAGCGTACAGTCTGTTAATTTGCAAAATCTATTCGTAGCATTATGTGGCAAGGGGGAATAGACGATGACAGAGATTAAAGGAATTACAAAACAGGCATTAAAAAATCTGCTTGGTGGTTTTTTGATATTTGCATTTTTGATAATATTTTTTATCTTATTAGGTGCTCCGTCTTATTCTGAAATGTCGAGAATAGGAACGTTATATACATTATATTTTAATGTATTTGTTATGCTTACATATGCAATTTCATTTGTGACTTGCTATTTAAGAGTATATATAGCATTTGGAAGTACAAGAAGAAACCTTTTCAGAGGTAAAAATATTGTGGCATTGGGTCTTATATGTATAGTAAATATAGTAGATATGATTGTATATGTGATATTTGATAAAATGGAACTTACAAGAGCTATTGGTTCGTTTATAATGTGTATTTTAATTTTGGCGGTAGGCGAAATACTATCATTAATAATTAATAAATATGGAATGAAAGGCTATATTATAAGCTGTATGCTTGGTGGTTTCGTTGGAGGATTATGTGGTGCAGGAGTTTTCCAAACATCATTAATCAGAAAATATCTGCAAATGCCAATTGTATGCTTAAGCATTTTTGCCGGAAGCATTATCATCTATGCGATAATTAATTATTTTGAATGGAAAATGATTTATAAATATGAGATAAGAGCCTGATAAATATAAAATAAGAGTCAGGTAAGTGATGAACCTTTAAAACCATATTATGACCTGATTTTCGAAAGAGGGTTCAAAGTAAATACTTACCTGACTCGTAGATAAAGATATATTAAATGTTTTGTACGTTTTATAAATATATGTTTTAGATATTATATATCATATATTTTAGAATATATTTTAACGTTTATTAGTCTGCTTTTAAATCATTTTTATGGATTACATACATTGCAACACCGATAAAAATCATACCACCGATTATGTTTCCTATTGTAACGTAGCTAAAGCATACAAGGCTTTTTGGTGATAATAAAGCATCACATTGTGAAGAAGTCAAACCATATAATTCCTGTGCTTTATTTACGTAATCAGAATTAGTAGCTGCTAACATTCCGGCTGGAATATAGAACATATTTGCAACGCAATGCTCGAAACCGCAGATAACGAAAGCCATAATAGGGAAGAATACGGAAAGTATTTTACCTGTTACATCTTTAGCGGCTGAAGCCATAAGTATTGCAAGGCATACTAAGATGTTACAGAGGATACCGCTTGTGAAACCTGCTAAAGGCTTAATATTAGTTTTGCCAACTGCAACTTTTATGGTATATGCACCAAGACCACCATTTGAGTAATCAAACTGACCTGAATAGAAAAGCAATACATCGATTATCAATGCACCTAAAAGGTTGCTTAAGTAGACAACTACAAGGTTTCTTACTACTGATAAACCGCTGATTTTCTTATTCATATATGCCATAATTAACATACAGTTTCCGGTAAATAATTCACCACCGACTAATATAACAAGCATTAATCCAACAGGGAATACGGCTCCGGCTAAGGTTCTTGCAAGTCCGACATTGCTTATGTTATGAACTGCTACATTACTCGCAGCACCGCCAAGTGCGATGAAAGCACCTGCGAAAATACCTAACATAATCATTTTGAAAAGCGGAAGATTTGCTTTAGTAATCTGTCCGTTAATATTATTTTTCACTACCTCGGTAGGCGTATAAAAATTGTTTTGCATTAGTGAAATCTCCTTAATAATATAATAATTATTATCCTAATGATTAGCAAAACAAAAGTCAATAAAAATACGAAAATAATAATGTATTAATTTTCGTACAGAAATAGAGAATAGAAGAAAAGAAATAATGTTACCACATTTATCATATGCGATAACTTTGAATAGCAGGCAATGAAAATGAAATACCTGCAGAATGGAGAGAATTATGACTGTTAAATTATTTAAGATGAATTACAGAAATCTACTGATATTTTTATTATGTATGGCAGCAGGTTTCTTTATGGGTTTAACCATACAGCTAGTCAATGGAGAAAGTGATAGCCAGCAGATTTCGACAATAATGACTATATTAATTACATGCTTTTTTGAATTTTTTTTCACACCGATGGGAATGGCAAATGATTTTAAAATATATATACAGATGGGTGGAACCAGAAAATCTTTCTACTTTGCAGAATTGATTTTTGAAATTGTAAAGTACCTGATATTAGCAGGCTTCTCAGTAATTTCATACATAGTTCAAAAGCAAATATATAATAAAGCAGGTGAAGAAAGATACCTTATAAATGAGCATGCAGATAAGTATATAAATATCGGTTCTATTTTATTATTAATGTGCTTTGTAATAGCACTGATGATGCTATTATCAACATTAGCTGTAAGGTATAAAGGAAAAGTATATATTATAATATGGATAGTTTATCTTGTAGCATGTATGATGCCTGTACAGATACATAATTTAATGGAAGAGAATAATAATGACTCAATGCTTGCAAGATTTGGATTATGGATTAAGAATAGAGAGTGGTTTAATAAATTAAAAGATATGATTGTTAATCTTGATATTACACAGGTATATCTGGCAGCGGGAGGTCTTACGGTTTTATGTCTTGTAATTTCATATCTTATAATTGCTAAGAAGGATTATTAACTCAGACTGAGTACTTACAGAATACAAAAACAAACAAAAGTTGACATATAATGGTTTTGTGATATAATAAGTCCGTAACAAATGTAACATTTTTGTAACAATTGAACAAATAACAATTGGGCAAATTAAGCAAATGTAATAATAATTAAGTATACAAAGACAAATAATCAGAGAGGTATACAAGTGAAAAAGGACGATATCATGAAATATAGAAAGAATATAGCATATGGAGTTACAGGAGTGGCATTAGCCGGTTTTATGATAACCGGAATACATATGCAGGCAGATGCTAAGAGTAATAAGGCAAAAGCTGATAGCAATATTTCAGCAGAAGTAACCATTCCATCAGCAGGAATTGCTAAATTATTAGTAAATAATGAGAATAGTGCTAAAAGTAATAAAGCTGAAGAAAAAAATGCTGATATTGAATTGTCAAGTGGTATAGCTTCAATTCTTAATAATTATTATATAGATACGCTTGCTAATGAAAGTAAGGTAAGCATTAAAGCGGTAGATACAGTTCTTAGTATGTTACCGGCAGAAGATGCCGAGGACACTAAAGAATCAGAAGCTACTGATAAAGCAGCAGAAGAGGCTGCACAGGAAGAACAGCTACAGCAGGTTAGTTCAATTGTAGCAGGATATAATGTATTAGGTGTAGCAAATGTTTCAAATTACTTAAATGTAAGAGAGACACCTGATTTAGACGGAAAAGTTCTTGGTAAGCTTCCTATGAATGCAGGTTGTGAGATACTTGAGACACTTGATGGCTGGTATAAGATTTCGTCAGGAAGTGTTGAAGGATATGTAAGTGCTGAATATATTCTAACAGGTGAAGAGGCAAATGAAAGAGCAGCAGGCTGCTTAGCAACGGTTGCAAAGGTTAAAGCTGATATGCTTATGGTAAGAGAAGAGCCTAACACAGATTGTACAATTCTGACAAGAGTTGCATATGATGAAGAATTAGAAGCTGTAGAATTATTAGATGGCTGGGTAAAAGTTAATATAGACAATAAATTTGGATATGTAAGTGCTGAATATGTCGATGTTTATCAGACATTGCCTAAGGGTGTAACAATAGAAGAGTTATCATATGGTGATGGAATATCTAACACAGCAGTTGACTTGATAGAATATGCAAAACAGTTCTTAGGCAATCCATATGTTTATGGTGGAACAAGTCTTACTAATGGTACTGACTGTTCAGGATTTACAATGAGAATATTTGAACATTTTGGATATGGTCTTAGCAGAACTTCAAGAGAGCAGGCTAATAATGGAACAAGAGTATCACTTTCAGAGATTCAGCCGGGCGATTTATTATTCTATAGCCATGGCGGTTCAATTGGACATGTTGCAATATACATCGGAAATGGTCAGATTATTCACGCCAGCACAGAGAGAACAGGTATAATAATTGGAAATGCCTTCTATACAACACCTGTATGTGCTACAAGAATCATTAATTAAATTTATTAATATCAATACAAAGTCGTAATAGTTAATTTAATTATAGACAAAGCCAGATGGCTATGTTATAATATATAAGGTTTATGCCAAAAGTTTAGCGTACTCTTGGTTATAGGACACTCCGACCTGTTACTAAGCGTATAGCGATTAAAAATTAGGAGGAATTATCATGATTTCAAAGGAAAAGAAAGCAGAACTTATTGCAGCTTATGGAAGACAGCCTGGTGATACAGGATCTCCAGAGGTACAGATTGCTATTTTAACAGAAAGAATCAGAGAGTTAACAGAGCATTTAAAAGTTCATCAGAAAGATCATCATTCAAGAAGAGGACTTCTTAAATTAGTAGGTCAGAGAAGAGGACTTCTTGCATACTTAAAGAAAACTGATCTTGAAGGATATCGTGCATTAATCGAGAAATTAGGTATCAGAAAATAATCAATATCTAGTATCTGAAAGGTATTATGCATATTCGGGGCGGCCAAAACCGCCCCATTTTTTGAAATTAGATATTTGCGGTTATCCGATAGAAAAGGCATTGCAAATCCGAGACCACTGAAAAGCTTATAATTATTATAGATTTTACGTCAGATAGAATTATGAGTTTTTCAGTGTTTTCGGCGAAGGCCTTTTATAATAAAGGGTAACGTAAGATTCAAAAATGGAGAAATTAAAATAATGAAAGGAAGGCAGAAGCAAACTGCAAGGTAAAGAAATGAAGATATTTACTATGGATATTGCCGGTAAGACTTTAAAAGTTACAATCGGTAAAGTGGCAGCACAGGCAAATGGAGCTGCATTTATGCAATATGGAGATACAACAGTATTATCAACAGCAACAGCATCAGAGAAACCAAGAGATGGAATAGATTTCTTCCCACTTAGTGTGGAATATGAAGAAAAGTTATATTCAGTAGGTAAGATACCTGGAGGTTTTAATAAGAGAGAAGGTAAAGCATCAGAAAATGCAATCCTTACATCAAGAGTTATTGACCGACCAATGAGACCATTATTCCCTAAGGATTATAGAAATGACGTAACTCTTAATAATATGGTTATGTCAGTTGATCCTGAGTGCCGTCCTGAATTAGTAGCTATGCTCGGTTCATCAATCGCAACATCTATTTCAGATATTCCATTTGACGGACCTTGTTCTACAACACAGGTTGGTATGATAGACGGAGAATTTATTCTTAATCCATCACAGGAACAGTGGAAGAACAGTGATTTAAACCTTACTGTTGCATCTACAAGTGAAAAGGTTATTATGATTGAGGCAGGTGCAAATGAGATACCTGAAGCAAAGATGATTGAAGCTATATATTTAGCTCATGAAGAAAACCAGAAAATCATTGCATTTATAAATGAAATTGTTGCAGAAGTAGGTAAGAAGAAACACGAATATACAAGTTGTGCAATACCTGATGAATTATTTGCAGCAATTAAAGAGATAGTAACTCCTGAAGAAATGGAAGTTGCCGTATTTACAGATGAGAAACAGGTAAGAGAAGAAAATATAAGAGTAATAAGAGAAAAATTAGAAGAAGCATTTGCTGATAATGAAGAATGGCTTGGATTAATCGGAGAAGCATTATATCAATATCAGAAGAAGACTGTAAGAAAGATGATTTTAAAAGATCATAAACGTCCTGACGGTCGTGAAATTACACAGATTCGTCCTCTTGCAGCAGAAGTTGATTTAATACCTAGAGTTCATGGTAGTGCAATGTTTACAAGAGGTCAGACTCAGATTTGTAATGTTTGTACACTTGCACCATTATCAGAAGCACAGAAGATAGATGGTCTTGATGAAAATGAAGTTTCTAAGAGATATATGCATCATTATAATTTCCCTGCTTATTCAGTAGGTGAGACAAAGGTTTCAAGAGGTCCGGGACGTCGTGAAATTGGACATGGTGCTTTAGCTGAAAGAGCATTAATTCCGGTTCTTCCATCAGTACAGGAATTCCCATATGCTATAAGAACAGTTTCAGAGACATTTGAATCAAATGGATCTACATCAATGGCTTCAACATGTGCATCATGTATGTCACTTATGGCAGCAGGCGTACCAATTAAGAAAATGGTTGCCGGTATATCATGTGGTCTTGTTACAGGCGAAACAGATGATGATTTCGTATTATTAACAGATATTCAGGGACTTGAAGATTTCTTCGGAGATATGGACTTTAAGGTAACAGGTACAACAGATGGTATTACTGCAATTCAGATGGATATCAAGATTCATGGTTTAACAAGAAATATCGTTGAGGGCGCAATTGCAAGATGTAGAGAAGCAAGATTGTTCATTATGGATAATTGTATGAAGAAAGCTATATCTGAACCAAGAAAAGAAGTTGGCGAATTCGCACCTAAGATTGTACAGATAAAGATTGATCCTGCTAAGATTGGTGATGTAGTAGGTCAGCGTGGAAAAGTTATCAATACTATTATTGAACGTACAGGCGTTAAGATTGATATCACGGATGACGGCGATGTTTCAGTATGTGGTGTTGATAAAGCGGGAATGGACGAAGCTGTTAAGATGATTCAGTTAATTGCCAGTGAATTTGAAGAAGGCAAGATATACGAGGGTAAAGTCATCAGCATTAAAGAATTTGGCGCATTCCTTGAATTTGCGCCTGGCAAAGAGGGAATGGTTCACATTTCTAAAGTGTCTAAAGAAAGAATTAACAGAGTTGAAGATGTTCTTACACTTGGCGATGTAGTTAAGGTTGTATGCCTTGGCAAAGACAAGATGGGAAGAATCAGCTTCAGTATTAAAGACGTTGAATAAATAGAATTCATATATCAACATATATCTAATAGTGAAGAATCGATTCGACATTAAATGTTTTGATGTTTTGAATAGAAGATTCAAATGCTAAGTAAAATTTAATAAAAACAGAATACTACAAATGTAAGCAAATCTATCAAAGTAGGAGGGAATTATCCCTCCTACTTTGACTATACGGAAATTCCTATGAAAGTTCTAGGAAATATGATTAAGAAAAGTAATCTTTAGATAAACAGATTTTTAGGGAAATTAATCCTTAGGAAATCAGACTTTTAAGAAATTAAATCTTTAAAAAATTAAATTTTAGGAATTTTATGTGTTATTAAAATATAAATCAAATTATTATAAGAAAGAAGGCAGAAGTTATGGAAAAAAGAAATTTAGAAACGATATGTATACAGGGAGGCTGGAAACCAAAGAAAGGTGAACCAAGAGTATTACCTATATACCAGAGTACAACATTTAAGTATGATACAAGTGACCAGATGGGAAGATTATTTGATTTAGAGGATTCAGGATATTTCTACACAAGACTTCAGAACCCTACAAATGATGCGGTTGCTTCTAAGATTGCAGAATTAGAGGGTGGCGTAGGTGCAATGCTTACATCATCAGGTCAGGCAGCTAACTTCTATGCGATTTTAAATATTTGCAAGGAAGGCGACCATATAGTAAGTTCAGCACCTATCTACGGTGGAACATTTAACCTTTTTGCAGTAACTATGAAGAAAATGGGCATAGATTTTACATTTATTGATCCGGATGCATCTGAAGAAGAGATTTCTAAAGCATTTAAACCTAATACAAAGGGATTATTTGCAGAAACACTTTCTAATCCATCACTTGTAGTTCTTGATATCGAGAAATTTGCTAAGATTGCACATTCACATGGAGTTCCTCTTATTATAGATAATACATTTGCTACACCTATTAACTGCCGACCTTTTGAATGGGGTGCCGACATCGTTACTCATTCTACAACAAAATATATGGACGGACACGCTATGGCAGTAGGTGGATGTATCGTAGACAGCGGTAATTTTGACTGGGACGCACATGCTGACAAGTTTCCTGGACTTACAACTCCTGATGCATCATATCATGGAATTATCTACACACAGAAATTTGGTAAAGGTGCATACATAACTAAAGCAACTGTACAGCTTATGAGAGATTTAGGTTCGATACCATCACCTCAGAATGCATTTTTACTTAATGTAGGACTTGAAACACTTCATTTAAGAGTACAGAGACATTGTGAAAATGCTCAGAAAGTAGCTGAATATCTTGCAGCTAATGATAAAATAGCATGGGTAAATTACAGTGGACTTAAAGATAATAAATATTATGAACTTGCCCAAAAATATATGCCAAACGGAAGCTGTGGCGTTATCTCATTCGGCTTAAAGGGCGGACGTGATGCATCGATAGAATTTATGGATAAGTTAAAGATGATTGCGATAGTTACACACGTAGCAGATGCGAGAACTTCAGTGCTTCATCCGGCAAGCCATACACACAGACAGCTTACTGAAGAACAGTTGATAGAAGCAGGAGTTCAGCCTGACTTAATCAGATTATCTGTCGGTATAGAAAATGTAAATGATATCATTGCAGATATTGAACAGGCGTTAAATAACTGATATTATATATAGAGAGCAGGGTGTTAAAAGTCTTTTTTGGCACCTTAATCATATATAACAGGATATCAAATGCAACACTAATTTCTGTATAAAATGATGTTGGAGTCAAAAGTCTTGTTGTGCAAGTTTGAAAGACTTTTGACTTTTTGCGCCTGATATCATAAAATATCAGATGTTAGAAATACCGACGAAAAGGAGAAGAAAAATATGAAGTTCAGACCATGCATTGATATACATAATGGCAAAGTTAAACAGGTAGTTGGTTCAACGATTAAAGATGAAGGCGACAGCGCTAAGGAGAATTTTATATCCGAAAAAAATGCTGATTATTATGCTGATTTATATAAAGCCCATAATCTTTCGGGAGGACATATTATCTTACTTAACCATAAAGATTCTGAATATTATGAAGCTACCAAAGCGCAGGCATTATCAGCTCTTAATGCGTATAAGGGCGGTATGCAGATAGGCGGAGGAATTAATGCGGATAATGCAAAGGAATTTCTTGATGCCGGAGCAAGTCATGTAATAGTCACTTCGTATGTATTTTCAGACGGCAGACTTAATTATAATAATCTTGAAAGAATATATAAGACAGTTGGTAAAGAAAGATTAGTTCTTGACCTGAGTTGCAGAAAAAAGAACGATATGTATTATATTGTTACGGACAGATGGCAGAAATTCACTGATGAAATCGTAAATGAAGAACTTATGCATAAATTAGCGGGATACTGTGATGAATTTCTTATTCATGCAGTAGATGTTGAGGGCAAGAATAATGGAGTAGAAAGGGAACTTGTTAAAATATTAGGACATTTTGACGAAATCCCAATTACCTACGCAGGTGGTGTAAAGTCATTAGAGGATATAGAAATACTTAATGAATATTCCGATGGCAGGCTAGATTTTACTATTGGAAGCTCGTTAGATTTGTTTGGTGGCAGGATAAGTTTTGAAGAAATTGCCGGAAAATATTAAAATTGTACGAATTATACAAAATAAACAATATTTAGAAAATATTATGTTGAAAATTATATTAAAAATAGGTTAAAGTTGCACAATAAAGCCAGTATATAGTTGTTAAAATTGCACAATTATGTACTGGCTTTGCTAAATTTTCTTGCAAAAATTGAATAGATATGGTATTATTCATACATAGTTATTGGAAACGTTACCGTACGATATTGTAAGAGATTACAAGGTAACAGTCTGGTCACTAAAAATTACTCATTAAAGAAGGAGAGGTAGAACTAAATGAGAAAGAAATTATTAAGCGTTGCCCTCTGTGTAGCAATGGCAGCAACAGCATTAGTAGGTTGTGGCTCTAAAGATGACACAAAAGATGCTAAGAAGGACGATAACAAGAACAACAACACATCAACAGAAGGAAACAAAGATAATGGTTCAGTTTATTTCTTAAACTTCAAACCAGAAATCGCAGATGCATATGATGAACTTATGGCAGCCTTCACAAAAGAAACTGGAGTAAAAGCTAAGGTCGTAACAGCAGCTGAGAACCAGTATGAATCAACTCTTAAAGTTGAAATGGAGAAAGAAGATGCTCCAACATTATTCACAATCAATGGTCCATCAGGATACAACACATGGAAAGATTATTGTGAAGATTTATCAGGAACAAAATTCTATGATATGTTATCTGATAAAGATAGCACAATTTCAACATCAGACGGAGTATATGGTATTCCACTTATGATGGAAACATATGGTCTTATCTGTAACAAAGCAATCTTTGAAAAATACTTCGCATTAAGCGGAATAGCTGATACAGGATGCACAAAGATTGAAGATATCAACTCATTTGAGAAATTAAAGAAAGTTGCAGATGATATGCAGGCTCATAAAGCTGATCTTGGAATCGATGGCGTATTCTCAGAAATCGCATTAAACTCAAGCAATAACTGGAGAATTACAAACCACTTATTCGACTTACCACTTTACTATGAATATCAGAAAGATAATGCAAGTGATAAGAAAAAAATTGATTTCTCGTTTGCAGATCAGTATAAAGCAATCCTTGATTTATACATGACAGACTCTACAGTATCACAGAAAGAAGCTTCTACAGGTACAGTTGATGACTCTATGTTAGAGTTCGCAACAGGTAAAGCAGCTATCGCACAGAATGGTACATGGGCTTGGGGTCAGATTAATGTTGACGGTTCAGTAGTTAAAGCAGATGACCTTTACTATATGCCAATTTACACAGGTGCTGAAGGTGAAGAAAAACAGGGTCTTTGTACAGGTACAGAGAACTTCGTATGTGTAAACAGCCAGGCATCAGCAGATGATAAAGCAGCTTCAGAATACTTCTTAGAGTGGTTATACTCTTCAGAAACAGGTATGAAGTTCGTATCAGAGAACTATGGTGTTGCTCCTTTCACAGGATTTGATAACTCTAAAGCAGCAGATGCTAACCCACTTGTTAAACTTGCATTAGATGATGTTAACAACTCAGACACAACAACAGTTACTTGGGTAACAGTTACAACTCCTTCACAGGATTGGAAAGATGCTTTAGGCGAGAACTTATTATCATACGCTGAAGGCGGAATGGATTGGAAAGATGTTGTTTCACAGGCTAAAGATAAATGGGCTTCAGAGAAAGCAGCAGCTAACGACTAATCCGGTTATATTGAATTAAAAATTAACCAACATATATCCCCACATCATGTATGTGGTGTGGGGATAATTAATAAAAGCAATTCAAGAGGTGAGAGAGGTTCTATTAGCCTTTTCTCACTATTTTTTTCAGAAAAAAGAGCTAGGAGAGATATCATGAATAATAAATCATTGAAAAAGTATTTTCCAATATTTGTCCTTCCAACGTTAATCGCTTTTGTAATAGCATTTGTAATTCCATTTGTAATGGGTATATATCTGTCCTTCTGCAAGTTTAATACAATTAGAGATGCTGAATGGGTAGGTATTAAGAACTACATGACTATATTTACGGAAGATAAGTCATTTATAGAAGCATTGCTTAGAACTACAAAATTTACAATACTTTCAGTAATTTTAATTAACGTAGGTGCATTTGCATTAGCATTATTACTTACAAAAAAGATTCCGGGAACTAACTTCTTTAGAACAATATTCTTTATGCCAAACCTTATTGGTGGTATTGTTTTAGGTTATATCTGGAAAGAAACACTTGATACAATAACAAGAAAAGTTTTCCATCACCCATTTACATATTCTGTAAAGGATTATGGATTCTGGGGGCTGTTGATAGTTATGTGCTGGCAGTTAATGGGATATATGATGATAATTTATATCGCAGGTATTCAGAATATACCTGAGGATGTAATAGAGGCCGCGAAAATTGATGGCGCAACGCCATTTCAGATACTATATAAGATAACAATACCTTTGGTAATGCCATCGGTAACAATTTGTTTATTCTTAACATTGTCAAATTCGTTTAAGTTGTACGATCAGAACTATGCATTAAATGGTAACTCAAGCAAGACTAGTCTTCTTGCAATGGACATTTATAAAACATTCTACGGAGCAAGTTCATATGCTGAAGGGCGAGGGCAGGCGAAAGCTGTTATATTCTTCCTTATTGTAGCATGTATAACATTTGCTCAGCTTAGATTAACAAGATCTAAGGAGGTTGAGTCATAATGGGAATTAAATTAAGAAAAATTATCGTAGATACAGTTACATTTATTTTCTTAACAGTATTGGCTTTAGTATTTATGATGCCTATTGCAACTGTTATTATGAACTCTTTTAAGAAGAAAGCATTCTTAATGCAGGGTAAAGGAAATGCATTCGAATTACTTTCTAAGAAATCATGGAACGGTTTTAAGAACTATGTAGAGGGTGCTAAAGCTGTTAAAATGATTGATGCAATTAAAGTATCAGTAGTTATTACGGTAGTGGCAGTTGTAGTAATTGTATTACTTACATCGATGACAGCATGGTATCTTACAAGAGTTAAATCAAAAGCAACATCAGTAATATATTATGGTTTTGTATTCTCGATGATAGTACCATTCCAGATGGTTATGTATACAATGGCAAGCTTTGCATCAATGTTAGGCTTAAATACACAGTATGGTCTTATTATTCTGTATGTTGGATTTGGTTCCGGAATGTGTGTATTTATGTTCAGTGGATTTGTTAAAGCAATTCCATATGACGTTGAAGAAGCTGCTATGATAGATGGTTGTAACCCATTACAGACATTCTTTAGAGTTGTAATGCCAATGTTAAAACCAACAATGGTTACAATAGCTATTCTTGAGACAATGTGGGTTTGGAACGATTACCTCTTACCAAAACTTGTATTGCCTACAGAGATTAAGACAATCCCAATCGCAATTGATGCATGTACAGGTTCACATGGTACATATCAGTTAGGTTGGTTAATGGCTATGTTAGTTGTAGCAATTATACCTATTGTATTATTTTACTTAGTATGTCAGAAGCACATTATCAAAGGTGTTGCTGCTGGTGCTGTAAAGGGTTAGGAGCGTGTTATGAGTATGAGAGCAAGTGGTATTTTAATGCCAATAACGAGTCTCCCATCAAAATACGGTATAGGTTGTTTTTCAAAAGAAGCATATGATTTTATTGATGGGCTTGTGAAAGCCCATCAGTCATATTGGCAGATATTACCTTTAGGACCTACCAGTTTTGGAGACTCACCTTATCAGTCATTTTCAACATTTGCAGGTAATCCATATTTTATTGATTTAGAAGAATTAATAGAAGAGGGATTATTATCGAAGAAAGAATGTGATGAGTGCGATTTTGGCGATGATGAGAGAAATGTTGATTATGGTAAAGTTTATGAATCAAGATTTGGATTATTATGGTCGGCATTTGAAAATTTTGACGTAGATACTGAAGATTACAAAGAATTTGTTAAAGACAATTCTGAGTGGTTAGAAGATTATTCTTTATATATGGCTATTAAGGATTCTTACGAAGGTGAAATGTGGACGGACTGGGACGAAGACATCAAGTTAAGAAAACCTGAAGCTATAGAACAGTATAAAGAAGAATTAAGTGATGACATAGAATTTTATAATTTTATTCAGTATGAATTCTTTAAACAATGGAATAAGCTTAAGAAATATGCTAATGATTCGGGCATAAAGATTATAGGAGATATTCCTATATATGTAGCATTTGATGGCGCTGATTGCTGGTCTGATACTAAGTTATTTCAGTTTAATGAAGATAATATTCCTAAAGCTGTTGCAGGTTGTCCACCAGATGCATTTGCAGCTACAGGTCAGTTATGGGGTAATCCGTTATATGACTGGGAATATCATAAGAAGACAAAATATGAATGGTGGAAGAAGAGAGTAGCACATAGCTTTAAATTATATGATGTGGTAAGGATAGACCATTTCAGAGGCTTTGATGAATATTATTCAATTCCTTATGGTGATAAAACAGCAGAGAATGGACATTGGGAAAAAGGTCCGGGCATTGATTTATTTAATGCACTTACAGAATCACTTGGTAAAATGAATATCATAGCTGAGGACTTAGGCTATCTTACAGATACGGTTGTAAAGCTTGTTAAGGATACAGGTTATCCGGGTATGAAGATTATGCAGTTTGCATTTGATTCAAGAGAAGAAAGTAATTATCTTCCTCATACCTATGACAAGAATTGTGTCGTATATACCGGAACACATGATAATGATACTATTAAAGGCTGGTATAAGACTATATCAGACAAGGATAAAGAATACTCTAAAATATATCTTAATACACCTAATCCGGATGAAGAGAATATTCATTGGGATTTCATAAAGGCAACTCTTGCAACAGTTGCTAATCTTGCAATTATACCTATTCAGGATTATTTAGGATTAGGAAGTGAAGCAAGAATAAATGTACCATCTACACTGGGAACTAACTGGAAATGGAGATTAGTCAAAGGTGATATTGATGATGAATTATTAGAAAAAATAAAGAAGTTAACATTAGTTTACGAAAGATAATCATGAGGTTGGGTAGATTTTATTTATCCAACCTATATTGCTTTATAGAATTAGATTTTATAGGATTAGGATAGTTTTAAAATACATATTTATTGGCAATATGGAGGTTAAAATGGACACGATAACGATTAAGGACGTTGCTAAGATATGTGGAGTAGGCGTCAGCACAGTATCAAGAGCAATTAACAATAAACCTGGAATTAATGAAGAAACCAAGAATAAAATCTTAACCGTAATTAAGGAAAATAATTATATACCTAATAATAGTGCAAGAAATTTAAAACGTTCTGAAACTAATAATGTTGCTGTACTGGTTAAAGGTATTAATAATCCATTTTTCAGTCCGGTTATTACTGAATTAGAAAGAGAAATCGAGAAGAAAAAATATACATTTATTCTACAGCATGTTGATGAGAATCAGGATGAAATTGAAGTGGCCATAGAGTTGGAAAAGGAAAAACGTCTAAAAGGCATAGTATTTCTTGGTGGATATTTTTCACATTCTAAGGATAAGTTAGAAAAATTGACAGTTCCATTTGTACTTAGTACGGTGGGAATGGCTGATAAAATGAAGAATATGGAATACTCTTCCGTTGCAGTAGACGATGTAAAAGAAAGCTATAAAATAGTTGATTATTTGTGTAAATTAGGTCATAATAAAATAGCAGTATTATCTGCAACATGTGATGATGAGAGTATAGGAAAATTAAGATTTGAGGGATATAAAAAGGCATTATCGGACAATAATATTGAGTTTAACGAGAAATTAGTCTATTATTTACAGAGTGGAAATGACAGATATTCAATGCAAAGTGGATATAATGCAGCGAAGAGATTGTTAGAAGAGAAGGCGGATTGTACAGCAATTTTTGCAATTACGGATCTTATTGCAATCGGAGCCTGCAGGGCTATTTTAGAAAATGGATATAGTATACCTGATGACTATTCTGTAGCAGGATATGATGGTCTGGAGCTTGGCAGATTTATCACGCCATCTCTTACCACAATAAGGCAGCCTGTAGAGAATATTGCGAAGGAAACACTTAGAATATTGTTTGATGCCATAGACGATAAAGAAGAGTTTGTACATAAAGTTTTTGCGGGAGAATTAATCGTTGGGGAATCAACAAAGAAATTATGATTTTCAAAATATCAATCTGATAGCTATAGAGATTGAGGAGGTTATTCTAAAATGGAATGTGTAAGCGAATACAAAGAAAAGTTCAGAAAATTGAAAGAAATTCAGGAAAAATATGGTATTGATACAGCAGAGACAGAAAATATAATCTCAGGTATTGATACATACAGAGTAAATACTCCTGTTGTTGGTAATTTTAGTACCGGTAAGAGTTCGATGATTAATGCAATTATCGGAAAAGCGTTATTAAGCGTGGATATAACACCGGAGACGGCTGTTCCTACTGAAATTTATTATGGCAATAACAAGGTTTACCAATATGATAAGAATGCTGTAATAGAGCGTAAAATAGAAGAGTTACCGCTCAAAGGTTTAACTGTTCAGACAACAGATTTAGTTAAGATAGAATATGATAACGAATTCCTAAAAGAAATTAAGACGGTAAATATCGTTGATTTACCGGGATTTGATACAAGTTTTGAATTACATAACAGAGCTATTGACCAGTATCTTCCTAACAGTCTTGCATATTTATTGGTTGTATCTTCAGATGAACCGGTTCTTAAAGAAAGTATATCAGATTTCCTTAAGGAACTTAAGGTCTACAATATGCCAGTATATGTAGTTATTACTAAGAGTAGCAGACTTGATGATGATGAATTAGATGAATGTAAGAAACTTCTAAAAAAGTTAGTTGGTAAAATTGTTGAAAGAGATGATGTCAAGGTTGCATGCGTTGATTCTTATGGAAGAGTTAATGTAGATGAGCTTAAAGACATTTTAAGAGAAATACAGGGACAGACAGGCAGAATATTTGTAAATAAATATTCTAAAGCATTAAGAGCAGCTTCAATGTATACAGAAGTATACTTAGTTGAGAGGATAGATAAAGCCTGCCTTTCAACTTCAAGACTTGAGCAGGAACAGGAAAAAGTCGAAAAGAAGATGAATGAAATCTCTGTAGATATAGATAAAGAGAAGAATAACTTTAGCAGACAGGCTAAGGTATGTATTAATACTATAAGAGAAAGAATTAAAGGTGATTTAGAGGCTACACTTCCTACTATAAGTGCAATGCTTGAGAATGGAACTGATATAACAGATAAGATTAATTCGGTTGTCAGACGTTCAGTAAGAATCGGAATAAATACTGAATTTGAGCCTAAATTAAAGAAGTATGTTGAACATATTTCAGAGATGATTACAATTGAATTTCCTGAAAATGATATAATTATTAACAATGTTAATGCGACTTTAAAGAATAATGTTGTTGACGAGGTAACTAAGACTGCGTTACCTGTTATCTTAGCAGGTGTTGGACTTGTACTTGCTCCGGTTGCGGCTGTAATTGGTGGTATGGTCGGCGTAGCTGCTGATGTTATTCATAATATTTCTAGTAATAAAAAGAAACAGAAAGAAGTGGACAAGGCAGCAAGGGCTATAATTGATGAAGTTACAGAGCAGACAATCATAAGCATTGAAGGCGAGATTAACAAGTATATAGATGGAATTAATCAGAAAATAGAGCGAGATGTTCTTAAACAGAAAGCTATTCTTGAAAAATCATTATCTGATATTAAGATTGATATCAGCATCGAAGAAAATAACCGTTCAAGAGATATTGAAAGCCTTGAACAAGATTTGAAAGTTATCAGAGCATTTAGAAATGATAATCTGGTGCAGGAGGATTAAGGAATGGAATTTTATGAAAGAACAAGGGAAGATGAAATAGAATTTAGCAGATTTACGGAGAAAGTTGATAATGTATACAATAATTTGCGTGAATTTGAGGATGAGATAGATTTATTCGATATTTCATCAATTAAGAAGAATTTTATAGCTAAAACCAATGATTTCTTCCGAGAGGATAGAAAGTTAAATATTGGTATTATCGGAAGAGTTAAGGTTGGTAAATCAACATTTTTAAATACTTTACTATTTGATGGCAAGAAGATTCTGCCAACTGCAGTAACACCTAAGACAGCAGCTCTTACAAGAATAGAGTATGATGATGAAAATAGAATAGAGGTAGAATATTTTACTAAAGATGAATGGCGATTAATTAATATAAAATCTAAAGAAGAAGCTAATACAGGTGAATATGTAGTTGCCAAAGAGATTATGGGTATGTTAGAAGAAAGAGACATTGTCCCTGAGAATTACATACTTAAAGGTCATGAAACTATTCATTATGATTCTTATGATGAACTTATGGGTTCGCTTAACGAATATGTTGGTGAAAATGGTAAATATACACCTATTGTTAAAAGTGTAAGTATCTATGTGGATAAAGAAGAGTTAGATGGTATATCGATTGCGGATACACCGGGATTATATGACCCGATTTTGTCACGTGTAGACAAGACAAAACAGTTTATGGAATTATGTGATGTGGTATTTTTCTTAAGTAAATCGACATCATTCCTTGATAAAAATGACATTGACTTAATGGCATCACAGCTTCCTAAGAAAGGTGTTAAAAAAGTAGTATTAGTATGCAGCCGATTTGATGACGGATTAAGGGATACTTTGTGGAATTGCGAGAATATAAAAGAGGCAATTGACAGTACAAAGCAGAAGCTTACTAACTATGCACAACAGGCATTTATTAATTACAGAAATTCTAATATATATGTAAATAACGATATTATTGAGCAGTTTAAACATCCTATATTCGTCTCATCAATGGTTGAAAATATGTCAAAGAAACCGGTTGAAGAGTATGATAAAAAAGAAAAACGTGTTTATGATGACTTGTGCTATAAGAACAAACCTACAGCTAAAGATTTAAGAACCATAGGAAATATGGACGAAGTTAAGGCTGTATTTAAGGAAGTAGTTGAAGATAAAGAGAAAATGTTAGAGGAGAAAGCTAAGACATTTATTCCTGTAGCTAAAGAGGAACTTAGCGATAAACTTGTAAGAATTTCTAATCTGGCAACTAAACGTAGAGAACAGTTGTTAGAATTCGACAAGGAGAAACTTACTGAACAGAAGAAGCAGATTACAACCCAGATTAATAAGATGAATGCTAACTTAGAGATAGTATTTAATAATCTTATTGAGAAAGTGGAACAGCAGAAGTTAAATGCTATAAGTGAGATTCGTGCTTATAACAGAGAATATCTTCAGGTATCCGAAAAAGAGGGCGTTACTACTCATTATGAAATCAGAAAAGAGTCCGCTGCCGTATGGTTTAAACCATGGACATGGGGTACAAGTGCAAGAGTAATTTACAGTTATGATGAGAAATACCAGTATATTGATGCTTATGATGCAATAGAGAATATCAGAAATTTCGTAGAGGACGGTAAGGAATGTATCGAGCATGCATTTAATAAATCGTTAGATGTTGCTGAACTCAAGCATAAGTTATTATCAATAATCATAGAGAACTTAGACTCTCTTGGTGAAAATTTTGATGCATCATATTATAGAATACTTGTAGAAAAGACATTGCAGGGAATAAAGATACCTACAATCGAATTTCCAACTACCCAGTTCGAAGATATCATTACATCAGAATTCTCAGGCGAAATTAAGAGTAATTCAATGAAATCGAATTTCAAAAAAGTATTATCAGATACAATCTATGATGTAAGAGAGGGTATCTGTAAGAAGCTTGAACACGAAGTTATGAGATTCGAAGATGTAATAGAAGAACTTAAGAAGAATTTCTCAGTTGATTTATTAGGAGATATCCAGAAAGAATTAAATACTATTATTGAACAGTCATCTGATAAGGATAATAAGATTAAGAGATATGGCCAGATAATTGAAACTGTGGAAAAACTTAATATGGAGATGTAATATTTTATATAAATATAATAGTGATAGTAATAATATTAATATAAATGTAGAAATTTAATATAGTTAATGCTTAGATATAGAACCTCAATTTGGGGTTCTATATTATTTTTACTTACCAGGAAATTTCGTTGAAATTGTCCTGGTAAGTAAAAAAACGCTCCGCGAGGATCGCACTGCGGCGGAGCAGAAAATGTTGCT
Organism: uncultured Eubacteriales bacterium; assembly: GCA_900314555.1. Lineage (GTDB taxonomy): Bacteria > Bacillota > Clostridia > Lachnospirales > Lachnospiraceae > Bovifimicola. The sequence goes on from OMVQ01000119.1 coordinate 24,253, forward strand.
ATAGCAACCCGCCGCAGGCGGAGAATGTCGAAAGCGACATTCTTTATTCTTAGTGAAAGTTGAGAAAAAGATTAAAATTATGAATAGCACTGATGATACGGTAAAAATTAAACAAATATCATAAATGAATAAAATAGCATTTTTTAAGGAAAATAAAATTAGGAGATTTAATTTATATCTAAAAATCATAAAGAGAGGTAATCTATAATATAATGAGTGATAAGGAAAAAAATCTTGAAATTCAACAGAAAGAAAATGATGTGATAATTGAATCGGGACAATTAGAGTTAAAGAATAATGATGATAATGTTAAGATACATCTTTTGTCAATTATCGGAGAAGTTGAGGGACATGATGTTCTGCCGGCAAACAGTAAAACTACGAAGTACGAACACGTATTGCCTAAATTAGCACAGATAGAAGATGATAAAGAATATAAGGGAGTTTTACTTATAATAAATACCGTAGGAGGAGATGTTGAATCCGGACTTGCAATTGCTGAAATGGTTGCTTCACTTAGTAAACCAACAGTATCACTTGTGTTAGGAGGAAGTCATTCAATTGGAATACCACTTGCGGTTTCTACGGATTATTCTTTTATTGTACCGTCAGGAACAATGGTTATTCACCCTGTCAGAATGAATGGACAATTTATTGGAGCACCGCAGACATACGAGTATTTCAAACTAATACAGGATAGAATTGTAGGTTTTGTAACAGCTCATTGTAAGGTCAAAGGAGAAGATTTTGAGAGAATGATGTTAAATAAAGGAATTATGACAAAGGATTTAGGAACTATTCTAGTCGGAGAAGAGGCAGTTAAAGAGGGTATAATTGATGAGATTGGGGGAATTGATAAGGCTATGAGAAAATTACATGAGTTAATAGAAATACAAGAGTCAGAACGTAAAAAATAATATATTTAAGATGAATTGTATACAAAATATGGCGTAATAATCGCAGATATGTTGAAGGGGGAAATCAAACAAAAAATAAACATTGAATAAAAACAAAAAAAATAGTAGAATAAGGGATATGTATAAATGTGCCATTTTAATAAGTATAGTGTAAAAAATAATGTTGATACGATTATTTTTTACACAGTTAATTGCTTCAGAATGAAGCAATTAGTCTTTATGGCAGGTCAGAAATCGCCGGCGCGAATTTCTTACTGTCTCTTCGTAGCAAGCGTTCAGAAACTGTTGAAATGGCACTATAAAAAGAAAGGATATTAGATATGAGTTTATTAGAGACAATAATACTTGGTATTATTCAGGGAATAGCTGAGTTTTTACCTATAAGCAGTTCAGGACATCTGGCAATTTTTAAGGCGTTATTTGGATTGAAAGATGTGGGACTTACATATGACATTTTACTTCATCTTGGAACATTAGTGGCAGTATTTATAGTCTATTGGAAAGATATATGGAAGTTAATAAAAGAGGGTGTTGGAATCATTATAGATGTCTGCAGAAATATTGGCAGATTCTTTGGTAACAAATTTGCAAAGAAGAATTCAGCATACATTAAAATAGTAAGCTCGGCATATAGAAAATTCGTAATGCTGATTATAGTATCGACAATCCCAACAGGAATAATTGGTCTAATATTCAGCAAGATATTTAATATGGATAATCCATCACTTATTATTCCCGGAATCAGCTTACTTATAACAGGTCTTATGTTATCAGTTGTTGATGAATTACCGGCAGGACATAAGACACCTAAAGAGACTACATATAAGAACAGTTTAACACTTGGTATTGCACAGGGTATAGCAACATTACCCGGTATATCACGTTCAGGAACTACCCTGACAGTAGGTGTATTATGTGGTTTAGACAGAAAATTTGCAATTAAGTATTCATTTATAATGTCAATTCCGGCTATATTAGGTGCTTGTGTATTAGACCTTAAAGATTTATTTACACCGGGCAATGCAATTGGTAAAACACAGCTTACATATTATGTAATAGGTGCAGTTGTAGCAGGTGTGGTTGGATATGTATGTATCAAGACATTATTAGTATTATTTAATAATAAGAAAATGAAATATTTCTCATATTACTGTTTCATAATGGGAATAGTGGCTATTGTAGCAAGCTTTATTATATAAAGTTATATGGAAAAATGAGAGTATTATAGTGTTATATAGAAGTTTTAAGATTGATTAGAAAAGAGGAATAGAATGGCTGCGCAAGGCAAAAAGAAGAGTACAACCGGGAAGAGTACAGGCAGAAAGAGTACGACCGGAAAGAGTGCTGCAAGCAGAAAGCCGAATACAGCAAGTAAGAACCGGAGCCGTACAGGAAAGAGCAGTTCACCAGTAAGAAGTAGCTCATCATCAAGAAATAGTTCGGCATCAAAGAAGTATGATGATGGCAATAGCATTATTTCAAATGATGTGAAGATAATTACAGGTTTTGCAATAGTAATTCTGTTAGAACTTAGTAATTTCTCACTTATTGGCAGATTTGGTAATGCGATAAGCGGCTTTATGTTTGGAATATTTGGTTTATTTGCATACATAGTACCGATTCTGATATTTATTGCCGTTGGTTTCTTTATTGCAAATGTAAGCAGTAGAAATGCAATGATGAAATTAGGGGCAGCAATAGTTTTATTTATTACATTGTGTACATTCCTACAACTTGTTTATGCAGGTAAAGATTACGGCTTCAGGCTTACAAGTGTGTTTAATGCCTGCCGTATGGATAAAAATGGTGGTGGAATGTTAGGTGGATTATTTGCTGCCATATTATATTCTACAATAGGCATATATGGTGCGTTTATAGTAGTAATCGCCTTAGTACTGGTATCGATGGTTATAATTTCTGAGAAGTCATTGATAAATTCTGTTAAGCATGGAAGCAGACAGATGTATGACTCTGCAAGGAAAGATTTTAAACGAATGAAAGACAGCAGTGCGGAGAGGATTGCTAGAAAAGAACAGAATAAGATGGAGAGGGCTAAGAATACAGTCAGGGGCGTAAATCTTCATTCTAAAGTAACTGATGAGAATACCATAGATGCAAATGTACATGAATTATTACAGAATGGTTCATTATATCGTGGCTACATTGATTCAGAGGAATTAGAGAAAGCCGGTGCTAAGAATAATAACAATAGCACTGATAATGGATATAATGAAAGTGGACAGAAGAAACAATATAGAACTGATTATAAGCCTGCATTTATTAAGAATAATAGAGAAGATTCAGAAAATTCAGATAGTTCTTATGGAGATGATTTTGCCAAAGCTTCAATAATGCGTGGAGATATAGCTGATAGCAACATATTTAATGATTCGGCTTCTTATAATAGCTCATCGAATGTCGGCTCATATAATAGTAGTTCAAATATTAGTTCATACAATAATGCTTCAAATGTTAGTTCATATGATAATGCTTCAAATATTAGTTCATATGATAATGCTTCAAATATTAGTTCGTATGATAATGATGAAGAACTTAGTGAAGCTGTGAGAAATGGCGAATTTAAGCCTAAAGAGAAGATAGAAGTTAGTAAAGCAGCTAAAGAAGTTATGAAGCGAAAAGCATTTTCGGGTGTTCCAATTAAGAGTTCATCACCGGTTAAGGATATTCCGATAGACAGACCGGTTCCTGATGTCGAGAAAGTGACTGAGCAACCTAAGGCTGTTGAAGAAGTGAGCAAGGGTAATAAATCAGGTCCATATTCAATGCCACCACTTAGTTTACTTAGAAAAGGTACGATGCAGAAGAGAAGAAACAGCATGCGTCCGGGTGAAATAAGCGAGACAGCAGCTAAGCTTCAGGAGACTCTTAATGCATTTGGTGTAAAAGCAACTGTAGTTAATGAGAGCAGAGGACCATCGGTTACAAGATATGAATTACAGCCTGAAACAGGAACAAAAGTAAGTAAGATTACATCTTTATCAGATGATATTAAGCTTAATTTAGCGGCAGCGGATATAAGAATAGAAGCTCCGATTCCGGGCAAGGCAGCAGTCGGAATAGAAGTTCCTAATGCTGAAAGAGATTCGGTATTTCTAAGGGACTTAATTGAGTCCGAGGAATTATCAAAACATCCATCGAAGTTAGCGTTTGCAGCAGGAATGGATATAGCAGGTAAAGTTGTGGTAGCAGATATTGCGAAGATGCCACATATGCTTATCGCAGGTACGACAGGTTCAGGTAAATCGGTATTTACTAACTCAATTATTATGAGTATTTTATTCAGAGCCAAACCATCAGAAGTCAAGATGATAATTGTCGATCCTAAAGTAGTTGAATTCGGTGTATATAATGGTATACCTCATTTATTATCGCCGGTAGTTACTGATCCTAAGAAGGCAGCAGGAGCACTTAACTGGGCAGTCGGTGAAATGGGTAAACGATATAAACAGTTTTCAAAATATAATGTAAGAGATATAAAGGGATATAATGAAAAGATTAAACAAATGGGTTATAAAGATGGTGATGAACAGTTAGAACCAATGTATCAGATAGTAATTATCATTGATGAGTTAGCAGACCTTATGATGGTAGCTTCTAAAGAAGTTGAGAGTTCTATATGCCGTCTTGCACAGCTTGCAAGAGCAGCGGGAATACATCTTATTATAGCTACACAGAGACCATCTGTAGATGTTGTAACAGGTCTTATTAAAGCTAATATACCATCGAGAGTTGCATTGTTAGTTTCATCAGGTACAGACTCAAGAACAATTATAGATTGCAATGGTGGTGAGAAGTTACTTGGTAATGGTGATATGTTATTCTATCCATCGGGCTATGTTAAACCTGTAAGATTACAGGGCGCATTTGTATCAGACGGAGAAGTACAAGCTGTTGTTAATTATCTTATTAATAATAATAAAGATGTTGAATATAATGAAGAAGTTGCTAAAGCTGAGGTATCTACACCTGATAGTGATAATCAGACAGCCGATGATGATGGCAATGATGTCTTATTTGAGGAAGCAGCAAGATTTGTTATCGAGAAAGATAAAGGTGCAACAAGTATGATTCAGCGAATGTTTAAAGTAGGTTATAACAGGGCTTCAAGAATTATAGAGCAGTTAGAGAAAGCTGGGATAGTAGGTCCTGACGAGGGAACTAAACCAAGAAAAGTTCTTATGTCACTTGAACAATTTGAAGCAAGTCTGCATAAAGGCACAGATTAGCAATAGGAAGGCTGAAAATGCATACTAAAAGATATTTACATATCATATGGAAAATATTCATTAGAATATAAGTGGTTGTGAATTAACGACTATCTATGATATGATTAAGAAACATAAAATAAAAGGTTAATAGACATATTAGAAAATATGCGGAAACGAGGTAGAAAATGGAAAAGAAATATAAGTCAGATATTGAAATTGCACAGGAAGCAACTATGTTACCTATTAAAGAGGTAGCAGCTAAAATCGGTATTGAAGAAGATGATTTAGAATTATATGGTAAATACAAGGCAAAATTATCAAATGAATATCAGGATAAAATTAAGAATAATAAAGATGGTAAGCTGGTTTTAGTTACAGCTATTAATCCTACACCTGCAGGAGAGGGAAAGACAACTATAACTGTTGGCTTAGGACAGGCATTAAGTAAGTTAAATAAGAAATCAATTATTGCTCTTAGAGAGCCATCACTCGGACCATGCTTTGGTATTAAAGGCGGTGCAGCAGGCGGCGGATATTCACAGGTTGTACCAATGGAAGATCTGAATCTTCATTTTACAGGAGATTTTCATGCAATTACATCAGCTAATAACCTTTTAGCTGCATTATTAGATAACCATATCCAGCAGGGAAATGAGTTAAGAATTGATACAAGACAGGTTGTCTGGAAGAGATGTCTAGATATGAACGACAGAGTATTAAGAAATGTTGTTGTCGGACTTGGTTCTAAAATGGACGGAGTTGTAAGAGAAGACCATTTCGTAATTACAGTTGCTTCAGAGATAATGGCAATTCTTTGTCTTGCAAATGATATGAATGATTTAAAAGAAAGATTAGGAAAAATAATTGTTGCATATAATTATGATGGCGAGCCTGTAACAGCCAAAGATTTAAACGCAGTAGGTGCTATGGCAGCATTACTTAAAGATGCAATCAAGCCTAACCTTATCCAGACATTAGAGCATACACCTGCATTAGTGCATGGCGGACCATTTGCAAATATTGCTCATGGCTGTAATTCAGTAAGAGCTACAAAGACAGCACTTAAGATGGCAGATATCGTTGTTACTGAAGCAGGCTTTGGCGCAGACTTAGGTGCAGAGAAATTCTTTGATATTAAGTGTAGAATGTCAGGATTAAAACCTGATGCAGTAGTATTAGTAGCTACTGTAAGAGCATTAAAATATAATGGTGGAGTTCCTAAAGCAGAACTTAATAATGAGAATTTAGAGGCTCTTGAAAAAGGTATTGTAAATCTTGAAAAGCATATTGAGAATTTACAGCAGTACAACGTACCTATCGTTGTTACGCTTAATTCGTTTGTGACTGATACTGAAGCTGAATATTCATTTGTTAAAAAATTCTGTGAAGACAGAGGATGTGAATTCGCCTTAGCAAGAGTATGGGAAAATGGCGGAGACGGTGGAATTGAATTAGCTAACAAGGTTATAGAAACATTAGAGAAAAAGGAAAGCAAATTCGAAGTATTATATCCTGATGAAATGTCTCTTGAAGATAAGATTAAGACAATAGCAACAAAGATTTACGGTGCAGATGATGTTACATATTCACCTGCAGCTAAGAAAGCACTTGCTAAGATAACAGATATGGGATTTGGAAATCTTCCTGTATGTATGGCTAAGAATCAGTATTCATTATCTGATGACCAGACTAAACTTGGAAGACCAACAGGCTTCAATGTAAATGTCAGAGAAGTATATGTATCAGCAGGTGCAGGCTTCGTGGTTGCTATTACAGGTGCAATAATGACAATGCCTGGATTACCAAAGAAACCGGCTGCGTTTAATATTGATGTAAACGACGATGGTGTAATTGAGGGATTATTTTAAAGAATGGAGAATAGTGTGAAAAATCGAATTGATATGTCGATTTTTCACACGGCTAAATGTGTCGCAGGCGTCACATTTAGTTTTATCGCAGAGCTGAATTTGAGATTCAGCTCGCGATTCCTCCGACGTAAACGTCTGCGGAATGGAGAATATTATGAAGTTAAAATTTTCTAAAATGCATGGAACAGGAAATGATTATGTATATGTGAATGGCTTTACGGAGAAGTTAGATAATCCATCAGAAACAGCCATAAAGGTAAGTGACAGACATTTTGCAATTGGAAGTGACGGACTTATAATCGTAGCTCCATCTGAAGTTGCAGATGTAAGAATGATTATGTTTAACTCAGACGGTTCTGAGGGTAAAATGTGTGGAAATGGTATAAGATGTGTTGCAAAGTATGCTTATGACCATAATCTTACAGATAAGAAAGAGATGACTATAGAGACAGCTTCCGGAATTAAGACAATTAAGGTAACTGTTGATGAGAATAACAAGGTAGAATATGCAGAAGTTAATATGGGTAAGGCAATATTAAAACCGGCTGATATTCCTATGAAAGCAGAGGGAGATTCATTTATTGCCAAGGAAGTGACAGTAAATGGTGCTACATATGTAGCAACTGCAGTATCTATGGGAAATCCACATATGGTAATATTTACACATGGAATCGATGAACTTAATTTAGATGAAATCGGACCATATTTTGAGAATCAGGAGTTATTCCCTGAAAAGGTAAATACTGAATTTGTTGAAGTAATAGATGACCATAACTTCAAGATGAGAGTGTATGAAAGAGGCACAGGCGAGACAATGTCCTGCGGAACAGGAACATGTGCAGTAACAGTAGCAGCAGTCTTAAATGGTTTCGCTAAATATGGCGAAGAACTTAATATTCATATCAGAGGTGGCGAATTAAAAGATACTTACTATGAAGATGGTACTGTAATTATGAAAGGTAAAGCAACTCACGTATTTGATGGTGAAATAGAAATATAATATGGTGTGTAGCACGGAACAATTCGTAGGCATCAAATTCGGGGGCTTTTGCCACCGACATAATAATATATAAATATAATATAAAAGGATAATTGACTTGGCGGTACATCATTTATCCGGAAAATATAAAATATACCGCAGAAATGAGAGTGCATATGAAATTATCAGAATGTTTAGTTAACTTAGATTATGAATGTCTAAAAGGTAATGTCGATACTACAATTAATGATGTTGTATATGATTCAAGAAAAGCAAATGCAGACAATGCATTTATATGTATTGTCGGTGCTGTAACTGATGGACACAAGTATATTAGTGGAACATTAGATAAAGGCTGTAAAGTATTCGTGGTAGAAAAAGATATGAAAGATTTACCGGAGCTTGCAGAAAGAGATGTAACTGTTATTAAAGTTAAAGATACAAGAATAGCTTTATCATATATGTCGGCAGCAATATTTGATTATCCTGCTAAGAAGCTTAAGACAGTTGGAATTACAGGAACAAAAGGTAAGACAACGACAACATTTATGGTAAGAACCATATTAGAGCATCATGGTTTAAAGGTAGGTATTATCGGAACAACAGGTGTATATATGGGTGACAAATTCTTTGAGATTCACAATACTACGCCTGAATCATATGAGATTCATAAATTCTTCAATATGATGGTAGAAGAGGGCTGCGATGTCTGCGTTATGGAAGTTTCTTCACAGGCATTAAAACTTAACAGAACAGCAGGAATAGAATTTGATTGTGGTGTATTTACGAATCTTTCACCTGACCATATCGGGGAAAATGAACATGCTGATTATAATGAATATGTCTATTGTAAGAGCCTTTTATTCAGACAATGTAAGCATGGAATATTTAATATAGATGATAAAGAAGCTGTAAATATGATGAAAGATGCAGTATGCGACAAGCACACATATGGCTTTAGTGAAAATGCAGATTTGCATATTGATAATATCGATTATATTGTAAGACCTGGCTTTATCGGAATAGGCTTTGATGCACATGGAGTAGTTAATGAGCATTTCGAAGTTAATACTCCGGGTAAATTTTCGGCATACAATGCAATGTCAGCTATTATGGTATCAGAGATATTTGGTGTGAACAGTGATGATATTAAGGCTGGTTTATTAAATACATTTGTTAAGGGAAGAGTAGAATCAGTAAAGATTTCTGATAGATTTACATTGTTAATTGACTATGCACATAATGCAATGAGTATGGAAAGCCTTCTTACAACAATAAGAGAGTATAATCCTAAACGTATTGTAAGCTTGTTTGGCTGTGGTGGTAACCGTTCGAAATTAAGAAGATATGAAATGGGAGAAATATCAGGTAAATATGCAGATTTATCGATTATAACAGCCGATAATTCCAGATTTGAAAATGTTTTAGATATTATCGAGGATATCAAAGTCGGAATTAATAAGACTGATGGCAAATACGTTGTAATACCTGACAGAAAAGAAGCAATCAGATACAGCATCGAAAATGCAATGGACGGAGATATAGTTCTTCTGCTCGGAAAAGGACATGAAGATTATCAGGAGATTGAGGGTGTAAGATATCCTTTTGATGAAAGAGTAATTATTAAAGAGATACTTGAAGATTTAGAGAAAGAAGGTAAGAAGATATAATGGCACAGATAATTGATGGTAAAAAGATTTCCCAGGAATTAAAAGATGAATTAAAAGAGAAAGTTGCTAAGTATAAAGAAGAAGGCGTTGAGATAACTTTAGCAGTTATCCAGGTAGGCAATGATAAAGCAAGCAGCGTATATGTTGGAAATAAGAAGAAAGCCTGTGAATACATAGGAATTAATTCTTTATCTTATGAATTAGAGGAAAGCACTACTGAAGAAGAATTGTTAAATCTTATTAAAGAACTTAACAACCGTAAGGACGTTAACGGAATCTTGGTCCAGTTACCACTTCCTAAGCATATTGATGAAGATAAGGTTATAGAAACTATTGATGCCAAAAAAGATGTTGACGGCTTCCATCCAATGAGTGTCGGTGCATTATCTATTGGTAAAAAAGGCTTTATATCATGTACACCTTATGGAATTATTGAATTATTAAAGAGAAGTAATATAGATATAGATGGTAAGGAATGTGTAGTAATCGGCAGAAGTAATATTGTAGGTAAGCCTATGTCAATGTTACTTTTAAGAGAAAATGCAACAGTTACAATTGCACATTCACATACAAAGAATCTTAAAGAAGTAGCTAAGAGAGCAGATATTTTAGTTGTTGCAATAGGTAAACCACAGTTTATTAATTCAGAATATGTAAAAGAGGGCGCAGTTGTTATAGACGTTGGTATCCACAGAGATGAGAATAATAAATTATGTGGTGATGTGGATTATGAAGATGTATTTCCACATGCAAGTGCAATTACACCGGTTCCAGGTGGAGTTGGTCCTATGACAATAGCAATGCTTATGAAGAATTGTGTAAATGCAGTGGAGATACAGAAGTAAAGCGATAATGCGGAATGGAGAAGAATGTGAAATTTGCTAATATTATTGTGGATATTTCACATGAAAAACTTGATAAAACATTTCAATATATTATACCGGATAATCTAACTGATAAGATAACGATAGGTTCTCAGGTTGAAATACCATTTGGTAAAGGCAACAGGGTTATTAGCGGTTATGTCTTAGAGATAACGGATACTGCATTATATGATGTGGAGAAGTTAAAAGCTGTAATCGGAATTAAAAAGGGCAGTCTTAAGGTAGAATCACAGCTTATTGCTCTGGCGTGGTTTATTAAGGAACGCTATGGTTCGACTATGAATAAGGCGCTGAAAACAGTTATACCGATTAAGCAGTCCGTAAAAAGTCTTGAGAAGAAATATATAAAGCTTAAGGTTAGTAAGGCAGAGGCACTTGATTTATATGCTAAATACAGTGGAATGAAAAATACTGTGGCAAGGGCTACAGTCATTAAAGAACTTACTGAAAATGCCATTCTTTCTTATGAACTTGTAACGGATAAGCTTAAGGTTTCAGATGCGGTTTTGAAGAACCTTGAGAAGTCAGGGATAATTGAGATAATTCGTGATACATTTTACAGAAATCCTGTAGAAGATTATGGAGAGCAGAATTATAATATCGAATTAAATGACAGACAGAGAGAAATTGCAGACAGCATAAATGCTGATATAAATGCAGGCAATAATAATACACATCTTATATTTGGAGTTACAGGAAGTGGCAAAACAGAAGTATATATGGATATTATAGAGAATGTCATTAATAGAGATAAAGAAGTTATTGTGCTTATTCCTGAAATTGCACTTACTTATCAGACGATTAAAAGATTCTATAAGAAATTTGGTGACAAGGTATCGATTATTAATTCTAAATTATCGGCAGGTGAAAAGTTCGACCAGTTTGAACGGGCGAAGAATGGTGAAGTTAAGATTATGATTGGCCCAAGGTCAGCACTGTTTACACCGTTTAGAAATCTCGGACTTATTGTTATAGATGAGGAACATGAGGGCGCATACAAAAGCGACCAGGTTCCTAAATATCATGCAAGAGATGTGGCAATTGAAAGAGGAAGAATTGCTAATGCAACAGTAATATTAGGTTCGGCAACTCCATCAGTTAATACATTTTATAAGGCATTATCAGGCGAATATGTTTTGCACAGACTTGATAAAAGAGCCAATAATAAGAAATTACCGGAAGTTCACATAGTAGATTTGAGAAAAGAATTAGAATTTGGCAACAGAGATATTCTTAGTATTAAGTTAAAAGAACTGATTGCGGACAGGTTAGCAAAGAAAGAACAGATAATCTTATTTATTAACAGACGAGGTTATTCTTCATTCGTATCATGTCGTTCCTGTGGCAAATCAATAAAATGTCCACATTGTGATGTTACGCTGACTCTTCATAAATATAGAGGCGGCGTTGACAAACTTAGATGTCATTATTGTGGATATTCAATTCCGATGCCTAAGGTATGTCCTGTATGTTCTTCTAAATATATAGGCAGGTTTGGAATTGGAACTGAGCAGGTCGAGGAAAGAATCAATGAAATATTTCCAATGGCAAGAACACTCAGAATGGATATGGACACTACAAAGGGTAAAAAGGACCATGAAAATATCCTGTCAGCATTTGCAAATGGAGAGGCTGATATTTTAGTAGGCACACAGATGATTGTAAAGGGACATGATTTTCCGAATGTAAGCTTAGTAGGAATTATTGCAGCAGATTTATCATTATTTTCATCTGATTATATGGCATCAGAGCGAACGTTTGAATTGCTTACCCAGGCAGCAGGCAGGGCAGGCAGAGGTGATAAAGACGGAGAAGTTGTGGTACAGACTTATAATCCTGAGGAGATGTGTATACAGATGGCTGTGTCGCAGAATTATGAGGAATTCTACAAAAATGAAATCAGCTACAGAAAGCTGATGGGTTATCCTCCGGTCTGCAATATGTGTGCGATACTTGTGAGTGATAAAAATGAACAGTTAGCACAAAAAGTTGTAAATGATATAGCACATAGAATAGAAAAGAGCAACATAGACGGCTTAATGATACTAGGACCATCTAAAGCAATGGTTTCTAAGATAAATGATGTCTATAGAAATGTGATCTATATTAAACATACAGACGGAGATGTAATAATCAGAGTCAAAAATGCAATACAGAAATATCTTGAAATGGTAATTGAATATAAAGATGTATCAGTACAGTTTGATTATAATCCTATGTCAGGATATTAGATTATATTAAAGTGTGATTAGATTATAAGTTATAGAATTATTGTGATTTATGGCATTTGATTATATAACGTTATAGATTATGAATTTATAATTATAAAGAGAAAAGGAAAAGGTGATAAAAATGGCAATTAGAAATATCAGAACAGTAGGCGATGACGTTCTTAGAAAAGAATGTAAAGAAGTTAAGGTAATGAATGAAAGAACTAGAGATCTGATTGATGATATGCTAGAAACAATGTATGAAGCAGATGGCGTAGGTCTTGCAGCACCACAGGTCGGAGTCCTTAAAAGAATTGTTGTAATAGATATAGGAGATGGTCCTATTATTCTTATTAACCCTAAGGTAGTTGAGACAAGTGGCAGCCAGACAGGAACGGAAGGGTGTCTTAGCCTTCCAGGTAAAGCAGGTACAGTTACAAGACCTAATTATGCGAAAGTAGTTGCTTTAGATGAGGATATGAATGAAATAGAGGTCGAAGGAACTGAACTGTTAGCAAGAGCATTATGTCATGAATGTGACCATTTAGATGGCAAGTTGTATATTGACCTTGTAGAGGGAGATTTACAAGATACAATGGTGGAGGAAGAATAGAATATGAGAATTGTATTTATGGGAACTCCTGACTTTTCGGTAGGAGCATTAGAGTCAATTATAGCAGCAGGACATACAGTAGAGGCAGTTGTTACACAGCCTGATAAGAAGAAAGGCAGAGGCAATCAGGTACAGTTTACACCTGTTAAGGAAGCTGCATTAAAACATGGTATTACAGTATACCAGCCGGTTAAAGTAAGAGATGCAGAGTTTGTAAAGATATTGAAAGATATTAATCCTGATGTTATGGTTGTAGTTGCATTTGGACAGATTGTATCTAAAGAGATTCTTGATATTCCTAAATATGGCTGTATTAATATACACGCATCTCTATTACCAAAATATCGTGGCTCTGCACCGATACAATGGGCAATTATTAATGGTGATGATAAGACCGGAGTTACTACTATGCAGATGAATGAGGGCATAGATACAGGTGATATTTTAGAAGTATCAGAAATTGAGATAGACAGAAAAGAAACAGGAGGAAGTCTGTTTGATAAATTATCAGAAGTAGGTGCTAAATTAATTGTCCAGACTCTTGAAAATGTCGAAAAGGGCGCTATTACTCCGATTAAGCAGAATGAAGAAGAGGCAAGCCACGTTAAGATGCTTAAGAAAGAGTTTGGTAAAATTGACTTTAATAAACCGGCTGTAGAAATAGAAAGACTCATAAGAGGACTTAATCCATGGCCAAGTGCATATACAAAATTAGATGGTAAAACATTAAAGATATGGGATGCAGATGTAATAGATAAGGAATATGACGGAGTAGTAGGTGAAATTGTAGATGTTGATAAGAACTGTATATATGTTAAAACAGGTGATAAGACATTAGCAATTAATGAATTACAGTTAGAGGGCAAAAAGAGAATGGAGACTTCTGCATTCTTACTGGGTTATAAAATAGAAAAAGGAGTAACTCTTTTATGATGAATAAAGAGAGTGTGAAAACAGGCAGTAATTCAAAAATAGAGAAAAACACGAAGATACATAATAATTCAAAAACTAATGTAAATTCAAAAACTGACAGGAAAATACAAAACAATTCAAAGGCTATGACGAAATCAGGTAATAAGAATAATCGTGAAATAATAATTGAGATTCTTATACAGGTTTTAGAAGAGGGTAGATTAAGTCATCTTGCACTAAGAGATAAGTTAGAGCAATATAATTTCTTAGAGAAGCAGGATAAGGCGTTTATTAACAGAGTATCAGAGGGAACAATTGAACGTAAGATAACAATTGATTATATAATAGATGAGTTTTCTAAGACGAAGGTTAAGAAAATGAAGCCTTTAATAAGAGAACTTCTAAGAATGTCAGTTTACCAGATTATGTATATGGAGTCAGTTCCTGACAGTGCTGTATGTAACGAAGCTGTTAAGATTGCTAAGAAACGAGGCTTTTCTAATCTGTCAGGTTTCGTAAATGGTGTATTAAGAAATATTTCAAGGAATAAAGATAATATTAAATATCCGGATATTAATAAAGATAAGATACCTTTCTATTCGGTCAGATATTCTATGCCTGAATGGTTAATAAGTTCATTTATCAGAGATTATGGTGAAGATATTACCATTGACATGTTAGACAGTATGCTTATTGAAGATGATAAAAATGTAACTGTAAGAATTAACACATCTAAGGCTCAGCCTGATAAAGTGATTTCTATGTTAGAAGAACAGGGAATACATACGGTAAAATCAGAGTTTGCAGATAATGCACTTATTATAAGTGGATATGATAATATCGATAACATAGAAGCATTTAGAAAAGGATATATACAGATACAGGATATAAGCTCTATGTTAGTTGGTCAGATAAGTGGCATTAAAGAGAATATGGTCTGTATTGATATGTGTGCCGCACCGGGTGGAAAGAGTATGCATATGGCAGATTTACTTAATGGAACAGGTATGGTTTACTCAAGAGATTTAACGGATAATAAAGTTAAGATGATAGAAGAAAATGTTAAAAGATGCTGCTTTAATAATATAACTGTGGAGAAACAGGATGCAACAGCATATGTAAACAAAGATGATGAAAAAGCCGATATAGTTATTGCTGACGTTCCATGTTCTGGTATGGGTGTGTTAAGAAAGAAAACAGATATAAAATATAATATATCAGAAGACAGTGTGAAAGAATTAGCAAAAATTTCACAGAATATTCTTAAAAATGCAGTAAAATATCTTAAAAAGGGTGGAATATTAATATTTAGTACCTGTACCATGAACAGATTAGAAAATGATAAGACAAGAGAATGGCTGATTAGTGAGATGGGACTTGAACCCGTCGACTTTACAGAATACTTAGGTAATGGTATATTAGACATTAAAATGAATAGAGAAAGTGTTAAGAAAGGTTACTTACAGTTATTTATGACTAAAGATTTTGATGGATTTTATATAAGTAAATTTATCAAAAGATAAGAAAGGTATGGACATAACCATGGAAAAACAGGATATTATGTTATATAGCCTTGATGAATTAAAGGAATATCTTAATTCAATTGGCGAAAAGCCGTTCAGAGCAAAACAGATATATGAATGGCTTCATCAGAAACTTGTGGAAAGTTTCGATGATATGACTAATATTTCAAAAAATTTAAAAGAAAAGTTAAATAATGATTTCTATATACAATCATTAGAAATGGTTCAGGTTTTAACTTCTAAAATAGATGGAACGCAGAAATTTTTATTCAGGTTAAATGATGGAAATGTAATAGAAAGTGTTTTGATGAGATATAAGCATGGTAATTCAGTATGTATATCTACACAGGTAGGCTGCAGAATGGGTTGTCGTTTCTGTGCATCTACGTTAGATGGGCTTGTAAGAAACCTTAAACCATCAGAGATGTTAGAAGAGATTTATTATATTCAGAGGTACTCTAAGGAAAGAGTTTCTAATATTGTTCTGATGGGAAGCGGAGAGCCAATGGACAATTTTGATAATGTTTTAGCCTTTGTAAAAGCTATATCTGATGAAAATGGCTTGCATATTAGTCAAAGAAATATTACAATATCATCATGTGGTCTGGCAGAGAAGATAAAAGAATTAGCAGATTCTAATGTACAGGTAACACTTGCATTGTCATTGCATGCAGCAGATGATGAGACCAGAAAACAGCTTATGCCAATAGCATATAAGTATTCTATAAGAGAAGTATTAGAGGCTTGTCAGTATTTCTTTGATAAGACAGGAAGAAGAATTACATTTGAATACAGTCTTGTGGCAGGTGTTAATGATACAAAGGAAGAAGCAGCTAAACTTGTGCATTTAATAAAAGGAATGAATTGCCATGTTAATCTCATTCCTGTTAATCCTATAAAAGAAAGAGATTTTAAGAGGTCTACAAAAGTTAATATAGCATTATTTAAGGGACATCTTGAAAAAAATGGTATTAATGCAACAGTTAGAAGAGAAATGGGTTCAGACATACAAGGTGCCTGCGGACAGCTTCGAAAGAGTTTCATAGAAGAGGAAGCAGGAGAAAAGGAGGTATTATCTTGAAAGCATTTGCAAAAACAGATATAGGCGCTAAGAGACAAACAAATCAGGATTATATTTTTTGTTCAATGCAGCCGGTAGGGAGTTTACCTAACCTTTTCATTGTGGCAGATGGAATGGGCGGACATAAGGCAGGAGATTTAGCATCAAGGTATACAGTTGAAAAGTTTCTTGATTCTGTAAGGGACTCTGAAGCTGAGAATCCTATATCTATAATAGAAGAAGCAGTCAGGTATGCTAATCTTGCTTTAATGGATAAAGCGAAAGAAAGTATTGATTATGAAGGAATGGGAACTACGCTTGTTGTAGCAACGTTTATTGATAAGTCATTGTATATTGCCAATGTAGGCGATAGCAGGTTATATATTGTAAATAATGAGATACAGCAGATAACAAGAGACCATTCTTTAGTAGAAGAAATGATTAATCTCGGAGAAATTGACCGAAAGAATGCAAGAACACATGAGAAGAAGAATATAATTACTAGAGCAATCGGAGTTGATTCAGAGGTTGTAGCAGATTTCTTTGAAGTTGAATACTCAAAGGGAGATATTATTCTAATGTGTTCCGATGGGTTATCAAATATGATAGAAGATGAAGATATGAAGATAATTATTAACGAGGGAAACGATCTATCAGAAATTGCTAATAAACTTATAGAAGTAGCTAATAATAACGGTGGCAAGGATAATATTTCAGTTGTTCTTGTAGAACCCGATTAAGAAGAGGTGCAATTATGTTAAGAAAAGGTATGTTTATCAGTGATCGATATGAGATTATCGATAAAGTCGGTTCAGGCGGAATGTCTGATGTATATAAAGCAAAATGTCATAAATTAAACAGATATGTTGCTATAAAGGTTTTGAAACCGGAATTCAGCGAAGACAAGAATTTCGTATCTAAATTCAGAGTTGAAGCACAGTCAGCAGCAGGATTATCTCATCCTAATATTGTCAATGTATTTGATGTTGGTGAAGATGACGGAATCTATTATATCGTAATGGAGTTAATAGAAGGTATAACACTTAAGAAATATATTGACAGAAAAGGTAAGCTGCCTGTTAAGGAAGCAGTAAGTATTCTTATTCAGGTTGCACAGGGAATTGAAGCAGCACATAATAATCATATTATCCATAGAGATATAAAACCACAGAATATTATTATTTCTAAAGAGGGAAAAGTAAAAGTTACAGATTTTGGTATTGCAAGGGCAGCATCAACTAATACGATAAGTTCTAATGCTATGGGTTCAGTACATTACATCTCACCTGAACAGGCAAAAGGTGGTTTTATAGATGAGAAGAGTGATATTTATTCACTTGGTATTACTTTATATGAGATGGTTACAGGAAGACTTCCATTTGAGGGAGATTCTACAGTATCAATTGCATTACAGCATGTACAGAATGAATTACCATCACCATTAATCTATGTGCCTGATCTTCCTATAAGTGTAGAGAAGATAATTGAGAAATGTACACAGAAGAAGCCAGACAGAAGATATCTTAAGGTGTCTTCTCTGATAGCGGATTTAAAGAAATCATTAATTTCGCCGGATGAAGATTTTGTTCAGATGGTGACATTAGATGAGAATGGTGCTACTCGAATGATATCTGATGAAGAAGTATCACAGATTAGAAAAGAATCAGGCTTTGAAAGACAGGAGATAGACATTCCTGTAATAGGCAAGGATAATGAATTATTAGATCCTGAAGATGACGACGATGATGATGTTGAAGATGATCTTGAAGATGAATTAGATGAAGACGATAATCCAAAGTTAGATAAGATTATAGCAATTGGTGGTATAGTTACCGCTGTGGTAATTGTAATAATTGTGGCATTTGTTGTTATATCATTTGCAGGAAATGGCTGCAGTGGCTCTTCTAAGAAAGATAAGACAACAGCAGAGACAACATTAGATGCGAAACATACTAAAGTACCAAATGTTGTAGGTCTTACACAGGACGAAGCTATTGAGAAGCTTAAAGCTGCAACATTAGGATACAAAGTTAAAGAAGAGTATGATAATAAGATTAAAGAGGGCTACGTTATCAGTACATCGGAAGATGCAGATACAGTTGTTGAGAAGAATACAACAATTACAATTGTAGTAAGCCGTGGTTCAAAAGACGTTGAAGTACAGGACGTAGTAGGCAAGACTAAGGATGAGGCTAAGAAGATATTAACTGATTCAGGACTTAAGGTTAAGATAGAATATAAAGCAGATAACAGTGTGGAATTAGATAAAGTAATAAGTACTGATCCGGCAGCATATACACAGGCAAAATATGGTGATGATATTACTGTCTATGTAAGTTCAGGAAGTGATTCAACAGAGGTGCTGGTTCCTAATCTTGTAGGTCTGTCAACACAGGATGCAGCTAAGGCATCATTAGAGGCACAGGGACTTAAACTTGGAGAAGTCGGTGAAATGTATAGTGACAGCATTGAAAAAGGAAAGGTTGCTAAACAGGACGTTGATGCTAAGAGTAAGGTTCCACAGGGAACAACTGTTAACATCTGGATAAGTAAAGGACCTGAAGAGAAGCCAAAAGTTCCTAATCTCGTAGGAAGAACAGAAGATGAGGCAAAGGCATTATTAAAAGCAAATGGCCTTGAAGCAGGTGAAGCAAAATCTGAATATAGTGATACTGTAGCGAATGGTAAGATTATCAGCCAGACAGTTCAGGCTGACAGTACAGTTGAAAAGGGAAGTTCAGTTGGATATACAGTAAGTAAAGGACCAAAACCTACTGAAAAACCTAGTGAGACAACACCGGCAGCTAAGACGGTTAAGAAGAATATATCAAGAGATAATCTTAATATTCCTGCTGATATAACATCAGGTGAATTAATAGCTGATATAGAAGTTAAATGTTCTAATAAGACAGAAAATTATTCACAGAACCTTGGTAATTATGAAGGATTTTCAACAGCTACAATAAATCAGTCTGTAGATAGTACAGCACAGTCAGCAACTATAACTGTTAAATTAGATGGTACAGTTGTATATACATGTGATGTAGTATTTAATTAAGCTAAGTATAATACTGAATGAAGGTAAATATGCAAGGAAAGATCATAAAAGGAATAGCTGGATTCTACTATGTACACGTTGTACATAGTGGAATCTATGAATGTAAAGCAAAAGGTGTATTCAGAAATAAGAAGATAAAGCCATTAGTTGGTGATAATGTCGAGATTGAAATTCTTGACGAAGAAAATAGAATAGGTAATATCATAAATATTTATGATAGAGAGAACGAATTAATCAGGCCTGCTGTATCTAATATCAGTCAGGCTTTGGTTGTTTTCGCCATAGCTAATCCAATGCCTAACTTAAATCTTTTAGACAGATTCTTAGTTATGATGGAGAAAAACGGAATTGATACAATTATATGCTTTAATAAGATTGATTTAGTAGATGAAGAAGAGATTCTTAAAATGCGGGATATCTATGTTAAAGCAGGATATCATGTGATGTTTACATCAACTAAGGAGAATATGGGAATTGAAGAAGTGCTAAGAGTAATAGATGGCAAGACAACAGCATTTGCAGGTCCATCCGGTGTAGGCAAGTCATCACTGTTAAATGCATTGATTCCGGAAGCTAACTCGCAAACAGGCGAAATAAGTGAGAAAATTAAACGTGGTAAACATACTACAAGACATACGGAGATATTTAATGTAAGTGATAATACTTATCTGATGGATACTCCGGGCTTTAGTTCTCTATATGTAAATGATTTTGAGAAAGAAGAACTTAAGAATTATTTCAGGGAATTCATCGAATATAACAATGGCTGTAGATTTGCAGGTTGTGTTCATGTGAATGAACCTGACTGCCTTGTAAAGGAAGCGGTAGAAAATGGCGAAATCAGCCAGTCAAGATATGAAAATTATATTCTGATGTATGAAGAAATTAAAAATAAAAAGAGTACGTGGAGGTAGAGATATGAGTAAAGAAATTAAATTAGCACCATCGATTTTGTCAGCAGATTTCTCAAAATTAGGAGAAGATGTGAAAAAAGTTGTAGATGCAGGTGCAGACTACATACATATCGATGTTATGGATGGAAGTTTTGTGCCAAGCATATCATTTGGATTACCGGTAATTAAGTCTATAAGAAAAGTTACGGATAAGACATTTGATGTACATTTGATGATTGATGAACCGGTAAGATATATCAAAGAATTTGCAGAGGCTGGTGCAGATTTGATAACTGTACACGTTGAAGCCTGCAAACATCTTAACAGAACTGTACAGGCTATAAAAGAATGTGGCTGTAAGGCAGGTGTTGTGCTTAACCCATCAACACCATTATCGGAATTAGAATATATTTTAGAATATGTTGATATGGTGCTTCTAATGAGTGTTAATCCGGGATTTGGTGGACAGAAGTACATTGAAAATGTTACGGATAAAATTAAGGCTCTAAGAAAAATGATAGATGACAAACAGCTTGATGTGGATATCGAAGTTGATGGCGGTGTCAATCTTAATAATGCAAAAATGATTATTGATGCAGGCGCTAATGTCTTAGTAGCAGGCTCAGCAGTATTCAATGGAAATATAGAAGAAAATGTGAAAGGTTTTAAGGGGATATTTGAGAAATGAAAAATACTTTGATTATAACAGGCGGTGACATAGATATTGATTATGCTAAGAGATATTATGAGCAGAATGAATTTACATTTGTCATTGCAGTAGACGGCGGACTAAAGATAGCGGAAATGCTTGATATAATTCCTAATTACATAGTTGGTGATTTTGACACAATCAGTCCTCTGATACTATTTAAGTATGAAAATATGAATGATGTTAAGATTAAACGTTTTAAACCTGATAAAGATTTTACAGATACTCAGATTGCAATAAATATAGCAATTGAAGAGGAAAGCTTCTCTATAAGTATTTTAGGTGGAACAGGTTCAAGATTAGACCATACGCTTGCAAATGTTCAACTGCTCCAGATGGCATTGGCAAATGGTGTGGAGGCAATTATTGTAAGTAGAAATAACAGGGTAAGGTTACTCGGAACGAAAAGAAAAGACATTACTATATTTAAAGATGAGTATAAATACGTTTCACTGATTCCTATGAGTGATGTGGTATCAGGAATTACAACAAAGGGAATGAAGTGGAATTTATCAAATTTTGATTTTAAAATTGATGAGGATATAAGTCGTGGAGTAAGCAATGAGATTGTAGGGAAACAGGCTGAGATTCATATTGATGGTGGAACACTTATATTGATTGAATCGAATGATTAAATAATAAGAAAAGTTAAAGCCGATAGATGATGTATACCTGAATATTAAGATATACATCAGTATCGGCTTTTATTATATAATTAGCATTGTAAATTAAAATTTGAATTGACCAATTAAAATTCAGGGTGAAAAAATAATCTTTTTTACACCCTGATAGATTATAAATATTTTTTGCTATTAATATATTTATAAATGACTTTACAATTAATGATTAAACATTGAATCTGAAAAGGATAACATCTCCGTCTTTAACAACATAATCTTTACCCTCAAGTCTTACAAGTCCTTTATCTTTAGCACCTGAATAAGAACCGCAGTCAAGTAAGTCCTGGTAGTTAACAACTTCAGCTCTGATGAAACCACGCTCAAAGTCGCTATGAATTTTACCGGCAGCACCTGGAGCTTTAGTACCCTCTTTGATTGTCCAGGCTCTTGTCTCCTGTTTACCGGCAGTTAAATAACTGATTAATCCTAATAATTTATAGCTGGCTTTAATTAATTTATCAAGACCTGATTCTTTTAATCCTAATTCTTCAAGGAACATTGCTTTATCATCATCATCTAATTCTGATATTTCCTGTTCAATCTGTGCAGAAATAACGAATACTTCAAAGCCCTCTGATGCAGCAAATTCTCTGACCTTTTGTACATTTTCATTAGATGCACCATCGTCAGCTAAATCTGATTCAGCAACATTAGCGGCGAAGATTACAGGCTTATATGTGAGAAGATTATAAGAAGCAAGAAGTGCAGCTTCGTCATCATCATTTGGTTCAAAACTCTTAGCTAATCTGCCCTCTTCAAGATGTTCTTTGATTCTATTTAATAAATCAAGTTCTTTAGCAAGTGCTTTATCATTTCTTGAACCTTTAGATGTTTTAGCAATTCTTCTTTCAAGTATCTCAATATCAGAAAATACTAATTCTAAATTGATAGTTTCGATATCACGCATTGGGTTTACACTACCGTCTACGTGGATAACATTTGTATCTTCGAAACATCTTACTACATGAACGATTGCATCAACTTCACGAATATTTGATAAGAACTGGTTACCGAGTCCCTCACCTTTTGAAGCACCTTTTACAAGACCGGCAATATCAACGAATTCTATAACTGCAGGTGTGATTTTATCTGAATCATATAATGCAGCAAGTTTATTAAGTCTGTCGTCCGGAACAGTTACAACACCAACATTTGGGTCTATTGTACAGAATGGGTAGTTTGCTGATTCTGCACCGGCTTTTGTTAATGAATTAAAAAGTGTACTCTTTCCTACGTTAGGAAGACCTACGATACCAAGTTTCATTTTTCTATAATTCCTTTCTTTTGCTCATATGGTTTGTATTTAAAATATCCATAGAAATTTAATTTAACTAATTGTAAATAGTAACACAAAACGATATAAAAGTCAAAATATAGCACTATAATTGGTGTGGGAATTTGAATAATAGATATAGTTTTAATAAACTCATAAATAAATTTTATAAAACCAACGCAAACCAACGGAAACTAATTGCTTTAATATATGAATATATTGTAAAATAATATTAGATTATATATAGAAAATTATTATATGAGAATATGTAGAATGTGGAGAAAAATATGAAGAATAAACCAAATGAAAATGTAAATAAAAACAGGATAAAGTATATAGTAGGAATAATAATATTAATTGGAATTATAGCTATAATAGCTGCCGGTTTAGAAAATGAAATTAGGAATAAACCCAAAGATGGCGAGGGTACAGGTATGTTTGAAAAGAATTCGAAGAAAATAACTGTGTATATTGATGGAAAAAAGGTAAAGGAATTTAAAGGAAGTAACAAAGCTAAAATTGCTGATAAATTGAAGAATTATAATTGGACTGGTGGTGAAGAGAATGTTAATGTCTCAAAAACTGACTTTAATATTGTGCTTGATTTTAATAATGACTGGTGTAAATTATATATGCGAAAAGAGGATAAAAAGTGTATCTTAAATGATAGTGAACACGAACTTTCAGATGATATGTATGATTACCTGATTAGTAAGATTGATGAAAAGTAGTGCTATTTTTGCAAATTATTTAGAAAAGCTGATTGTATCCGGTATAATAAAAATTGTATGGACTTAATATCATATTCAGTCCATAATCTTTTGAAATAGAGGGCTTATAGAATGGGAAGTGTTAAAATCAGGTTGTGAAAATAGGAGTGGGAGGGTATAATGTAGAGAAAGAATTTGATAATGAAAGAGGAATAGAAATGCTTGGTGCAGTCAGTATAAGATTTGTAAATCTTGGTTTTGAAATTAAAAATATGGGAAAAAGTATAAATGTATTCGGAATTGATATTGCATATTATGGAATTATTATTGCAATGGGGATGTTAATTGCGATGTTGCTGATTTATAAGGAAGCAAAGAGGACAGGTCAGAATGTAGATAACTATTATGACCTTACCATTGTAACGATAATATGTGGAATTATCGGAGCAAGATTATATTATGTTATTTTTGAATGGGATAATTATAAGAATGACTTGTTATCCATATTGAATCTTCGAAATGGTGGACTTGCTATTTATGGTGGAATTCTTGGTGGAGGTCTGGCAGCATTTATCTATTCAAGAATTAAGAAAATGCCATTTCCTAAGATATTAGATACAGTTATTTTAGGACTTCTGATAGGACAGATAATGGGCAGATGGGGTAATTTCTTTAACAGGGAAGCATTTGGAGGATATACGAACAATCTTTTTGCAATGCAGATAAAATTAGACGAAGTGGGAGGAGTTATATCAGATTCAGTTGCAAACCATATTAAAGTGGTAAATGGAATCGAATATATTCAGGTACATCCTACATTTCTATATGAATCACTGTGGAATCTATGTCTGTTTATCGGTATTATGTTATATAGAAAGCATAAGAAATTCGAGGGAGAACTTGCAAGTATATATATGATTGGATATGGAATCGGCAGATTCTTTATTGAGAGCCTGAGAACAGACCAGTTAGTAATAAAGGGAATTGGAATTGCTATATCACAGGTAGTTTCAATCGTTCTTATTATCGCAGGATTAACGATAATAATAAGAAACAGATGTAAATTACGAAGAGATATGAAGCAGAGCATACAAGAAAATTAGTTGCTTTTTGTTACTTTGGTTGTAATGAGTTAATGAGAAATTACATCAGAGTATGTGAGAGAAATAGAACAGAGTGAGCAAGAAACACAAACACAATATATAGTTGCTTAAAAAGAGGTGTCTACAAGATATGTAAAGTCATATTTTGTAGGCTCTTTTTTTGTACATTTTACATAAAAACACTTGCTATTTAGATAGATTTGAGTTAAAATTTACCCATAAGTGGTGAAAAGTGGATACAAGTGGTTTAAAAGTGTCACGAAGTGGTAGATAACCAAAAAATCACTATAGCGAACGGACGAATATGTAACAATAGTGCAAAGGAGGTGCGATAAGTGTTTTTAGGTGAATATAATCATTCAATAGATGCCAAAGGAAGACTTATTGTACCGGCTAAGTTCAGAGAAGAACTTGGTGAGAATTTTATTGTTACAAAGGGACTTGATGGATGTTTATACATTTATCCGGACGAAGAATGGAAGAAATTCGAGAGTAAACTGAGTGAATTACCAATGGGTAAAGGTGATACAAGAAAGATTGTACGTTTCTTTTTATCAGCAGCAACGCAGGTAGAATTAGACAAGCAGGGAAGAATACTTATACCAGGAAATCACCGAGAATTTGCCGGACTTGAGAAAGATGTTGTTTTTGCCGGAGTTGGCAAGAAGATAGAAATCTGGAGCAAGGAGAAATGGGAAGAAACAGCGACATTTGATTATGAAGAAATGGACGATGTTGCAGAACGAATGGCAGATTTGGGAATTGAATTCTAAAATATATTTTGGTGTATTAGTCAGTGTATCAATGGAGTGATACAGATTGGAGGAAAAGTTGGAATTTGTACACAAATCGGTTTTACTTAACGAGACAGTGGACAGCTTAAATATTAAACCGAACGGCATATATATAGATGGCACTCTTGGCGGAGGCGGACATGCTTATGAAGTGTGCAAACGACTGGGAGAACATGGAAGGTTCATAGGAATTGACCAGGACGCAGAGGCAATAGAAGCAGCGGGCTTACGTCTGGCTGAGTTTGGCGACAAGGTGACAATAGTAAGAAGCAATTACGTGGATATTGATAATATACTTAAATCATTAAACATTAGCAAAGTTAATGGAATTATGCTGGATTTAGGTGTTTCGTCACATCAGCTTGATACTGTCGAAAGAGGATTTAGCTATAAGGAGAACGCCCCATTAGATATGAGAATGGATGTGCGAAACCCGATGACAGCTAAAGATATAGTTAACAACTATAGCGAGATGGAATTATACAGAGTCATAAGAGATTATGGCGAAGATAAATTTGCTAAAAATATTGCGAAGCATATAGTTAATGCCAGAAAAGAGAAAGAAATAGAGACAACATATGAGCTTAATGACATTATTAAAGCGGCAATACCTATGAAAATGCGAGTGAATGGTGGACATCCTGCTAAGAAGACATTTCAGGCAATCAGAATTGAACTCAATAAAGAATTAGAAGTTTTAAATAATTCTATTGATAAAATGATTGATTTGTTAGATGACGGAGGGCGACTTAGCATTATAACATTCCATTCATTAGAGGACAGAATCGTTAAGACAAGATTCAGAAATAATGAGAACCCATGTATATGCCCACCGGATTTTCCAGTCTGTGTATGTGGTAAGAAGTCGAAAGGCAAAGTGATTACACGAAAGCCGATTGTTCCAAGTGAACAGGAGATAGTAGAGAACAAACGTGCAAAAAGTTCAAAATTAAGAGTATTCGAAAGAAGAATATTATAGAAGCCAGATATAAAACAAAAAAATGTAAAAAGAAATATGAATAGAAAATATAGCGAAAGGGAGAGAGTTAACTGATGGCTACCGAAAGAAATTACAAGAAGAATTATATTAGTTATAGTGATTATGTTGAAGGAAATGCAGTAAGAAAAAAGAGCGTAGAGGAATTACCTGCAAGAGCACCAAGAACATATATAGGCAATCAAAGAGTAGATACATCTTCAGCAATATATAAGAATCGTGAAAAAGCTTTAAGAATGAGCAAGGGCTATGTTATGGTTTTGGCTGTATGTTGTATTGCCATGGCTTTTGCATGCGCAAAATATCTTTCAATAAGAGATGATATTACATCTGCGAAGGCAAATATTGCATCACTTGAATTAAGTGTTGAGTCATTAAAGGCACAGAACGATTCATTAGATTACGCAATTAACAGCTATATGGATATTGAAAATATATCAAAGATTGCAAGAGAACAGTTAGGAATGATACAGGCAGGTAAAAATCAGATATCATTCTATGACAGTTCTGAAAGTGAGTATATGAAACAATACAATGATGTACCGGAAAAATAGTACATATTTAACATATATGTACTCTGATAACGGAGGTTACAATGGAAAGATATAATAACAGACAGAAAAACAATAAGGGGAAGAGATTAAGAATATTTACAAGAAGTATGAAAGCAAAGCTGGCAAGACTATTTATTGGAGTCTTGGTGGCTTTGGTTGGTTTAGGGGTAGTAATTACACGAATATATGCTAAATCAGGTGAGAAGTATGAAGCAATCGTATTGTCACAGCAGACATATTCGAGTAAAACTCTTCCGTATAAGCGAGGAGATATTACGGACAGAGATGGAAATGTATTAGCTACCAGTATAAAAGTATACAATATGATAATTGATCCTAAGGTAATTCTTACTGAGAATAAAGATTATCTAGAGCCAACAGTTGATGCGCTTGTTAAATGCTTTGGTTATTCTAAGGAGGAGATTACTAAGTTAATACAGGATAATAAAGACAGCCGATACGTAGTTAAAGAAAAGCAACTTAAATATGAACAGATAGAAGAATTTAAGAAGCTTATGAGTGATACTAAGAATAATCCTGACATAAAAGGTGTGTGGTTCGAGGAAGAATATAAAAGAATGTATCCATACAGCACACTTGCAAGCGGAACAATCGGTTTCACTGTGGCAGGAAATGTCGGTAACTGGGGAATTGAAGAATATTATAATGACTACTTAAATGGCACAAATGGTAGAGAATATGGATATGTAAATGAAGATAATACAATGGACCCGATTGTAAAAGAACCTACAGATGGAAATACTGTAGTATCAACAATTGATTTAAACTTACAGACAATCTGTGAGAAATATATTAAACAGTGGGTTGAAGAATACCATCCTACAAATGTTGCGGTTGTAATGGCTGACCCTAATACAGGTGAGATTCTTGCGATGGCTGACAGCAATAATATGTATGACCTTAATAATCCTCAGGAGTTGAAAGGATTTTATTCAGACGAAGAAATCGCAGCAATGAGTGATGAACAGAAGATAGAAAATCTTTCTAAAATCTGGAGAAACTTCTGTGTGAGTGATACCTACGAAGCAGGTTCTACAATCAAGCCATTTACAATTGCTGGTGCATTAGAAGATGGAAAGATTAGTAAAGACCAGACATTTTTATGTGATGGTGGAGAAAGAATAGGTGGACATTATATTAAATGTCATAAAACTTCAGGACATGGAACACTTAACGTAGAACAGGCAATTATGAATTCATGTAATGATAGTCTTATGCAGATAGCGGCATTTGAAGGAGTTGATACATTTTGTAAATACCAGTCAATATTCGGTTTTGGTATGAGAAGTGGAATTGATTTACCGGGTGAAGCAAGTTGTGAAGGATTATTATACACGAAAGATAATATGCAGGCCGCTGACTTAGCTACTAACTCATTCGGACAGAACTTTAACGTTAATATGATACAGATGGTTGCAGGCTTTTCTTCATTAATTAATGGAGGATATTATTATAAGCCTCATGTTGTAAAACAGATACTTAACTCTAATGGTGGAGTGGTAGTTAATTATGATAAAGAACTTATTAAGCAGACTATAACTAAAGACACATCGGATTTCTTAAAACAGGCATTAGTAAATACTGTTAATGGAGGAACAGGTAAGACTGCTGCTGTTGAGGGATATGATGTAGGTGGTAAGACAGGTACTGCACAGCACCATGATAAAACAGATACGACATATTTATTATCATTCTTAGGTTTTGCACCTTATGATAATCCACAGGTAGTATGCTATGCAATAGTTGATGCTCCACAGGTAGATAATCCGGGAAGCAGTTCATATGCATGTAAGTTATTTAGTGCAATTATGACAGAAGCACTTCCATATATGGATGTATTTCCAACTAAAGAGGTACAACCTACAGAGCCTGCTACAGAACCAGAGACAACTAAGCCGGAAGAGACACAGGAATCTACTGAGCCAACAGTTCCTATGAGTCCTAGTGAAGATGAGTCTTATGAAGATAACAGTCCGATAGTTGAAGAAGTCGAACCATCTGGTGATAATGTAGCCACAACGACAGAATAGATGAATTCTATGAAAACGTGTCTTATAGGTCATTGTAATTGGAATAATATTAAGTATTTATAATAAATTATAATAATAACAATTAATACCCTGAAGTAATTCTTCTGACATAAGGTGTCGGTAAAATGGAGTATAAAGTGAGGTTATATGTATAGCAAGAGAACAGGTATCAGAAGAAAAATTGTGCTATATATGTGTATTTTTCTTACATTAGCAATATATGTTTTGTCAAGACTTGTATACATAATGATATTTCAATCTGAAAAGTACCAGGCGAAAGCTGACGAATTACATGATAGGGAAAGAGAGATAAAAGCTCCGAGAGGAGAAATAGTAGACAGAAACGGTGTAGTTATTGCCACGAATAAGACAGTATGCACCGTTTCTGTTATTTATAGTCAGGTGACAGATAAGGAAAAGGTAATTGAAGTATTATCTAAAGAACTTGATATGAGTGAGGAGAAAATCAGAAAAAGTGTTGAAAAAATAAGTGTAAGGGAGAAGATAAAATCAAATGTGGAAAAGGAAGTCGGGGACAGAATAAGAAATTATAATTTAGATGGTGTAAAAGTTGATGAAGATTATAAGCGTTATTATCCGTATGATACTATGGCATCAAAAGTGTTAGGCTTCACAGGTGCGGATAATCAGGGAATAGTCGGATTAGAAGTGGAATACGAAGAATATCTTGAGGGAACAAAGGGAAAAATATTAACATTTACAGATGCAAAAGGAGTGGAGCTGCCTGAGTTAGCAGAGGGCAGAGTCGAGGGCATAGCAGGAAATACTCTTCATACAAGTCTTGATGTTAATATACAGAAATATGCCGAGCAGGCAGCTAATAAGGCATTAGAGAAGAAACAGGCTAAATATGTATCCATAATTGTTATGAATCCTAAGAATGGTGAAATATATGCCATGGTAAATGTCCCGGAATTCAACTTGAATACACCATTTGAATTAAATTATGAAACCGATGTATCAAAGGACAGTGATGAATATCAGAAGCTGCTTAATAAAATGTGGAGAAATCAATGTATTAATGATACATATGAACCTGGCTCAACATTTAAGATAGTGACTGCAACGGCTGGATTAGAAACGAAAGTCGTAGATGTAAACAGTACATTCAGTTGTCCGGGTTTCAAGATAGTAGAAGACAGAAGAATAAGATGTCATAAGACAACAGGTCATGGGGCGGAGAATTTCGTTCAGGCAACGATGAATTCGTGTAACCCGGTATTCATAGAAGTGGGCTTAAGAATCGGTGCAGAAAGATATTTTGATTATATGAACAGACTTGGATTACTTAGAAAAACAGGAGTAGACCTGCCAGGCGAAGCGGGAACAATTATTCATAAGTTAGAAAATGTAGGCTTAGTTGAACTTGCTACAATGTCCTTTGGACAGTCATTTCAGATTACACCACTTCAGTTACTTACTGCTGCCAGTGCAGTTATAAATGGAGGAAATCTTGTAACACCTCATTTTGGAATGTATGCAACAGACAGTGATAATAATGTTGTTAAAACATTTGAGTACAATGTAAGTGAGGGTGTAATTAATAAAGATACAAGTGAGACGATGAAATATATCCTTGAACAGGTAGTAGCAGAGGGAGGTGGCAAAAAAGGTCAGGTAGAGGGTTACAGAATCGGTGGCAAGACAGCGACATCACAGAAGCTTCCAAGAGGTTCAGGAAAATATATTGCATCATTTATAGGTTTTGCGCCGGCAGATGATCCTGAAGTTATAGCAATGTGTATAATTGACGAACCGGTTGGTATATATTATGGAGGAACTATTGCAGCACCCGTAATACAGGAATTATACGAAAATATTTTACCTTATTTAAACATTAAAAAAGATTGATTATTAAATAGATTAATATTATACTAGAGTTATGTGTGGAATGGAGTATAGACAGATGCAGACAAAGATGATTTTATCAGTTTTAATCTCGTTTGGTATAAGCGTGGCATTATGCCCGGTTATCATACCATTTCTTAAGAGATTAAAGTTTGGGCAGAATATAAGGGAAGAGGGTCCTAAGGATCACTTAAAGAAAACAGGAACACCGACAATGGGTGGTCTTATTATATTGTTTTCAATAGTTATTACATCATTATGTTTTATAAAAGAATATAAACAGATAGTACCGATTTTATTTGTAACACTAGGCTTTGGACTTATCGGTTTCTTAGATGACTACATTAAGATAGTTATGAAGCGTTCGTTAGGACTAAGAGCATGGCAGAAGATGGGACTTCAGGTTATAGTCGCAGCGATATTTGCTTATTATATAGTGAATTTCTCGCCTGCGGGAACTAAGATGCTTATACCGTTTACGGGCGGTATATATGATGGAAAATATCTTGATATCGGAAATCTTTTCGTGCCAATGTTAATGTTTGTGGTAATAGGCACAGTTAATGGTGCAAATTTTACAGATGGTCTTGACGGATTAGCAACAGGTGTTACAATAATGATTGCAGTTTTTTTCACAGTCATTGCATATATGACGGCAAGTGGAATTGAATTTATTACAGGTGCGGTGGTTGGAAGTCTGTTAGGATTTCTGCTATTTAATGTATATCCTGCAAGAGTTTTTATGGGAGATACAGGTTCACTGGCGCTTGGAGGCTTTGTGGCTTCTACGGCATATGTAATGAATATGCCGATATTTCTGCTACTTATCGCATTTATATATATGATAGAAGTGTTGTCAGTAATTATACAGGTGACATATTTTAAGATAACAGGTGGAAAAAGAATATTTAAAATGGCTCCGATTCATCATCATTTTGAATTATGTGGCTGGTCGGAGACAAGAGTAGTAACGGTTTTTTCAACAATAACAGCAGTTATGTGTCTGATTGCATATCTGGCATTATAGATGATGTTTTGTTTCAGACTATTGTCTATGGCAATTATAAATATATAGAATTTAATTAAAGAACTTGATTCTTGAAATGGAGGAAATATGAAAAGTGAAAGATACCTTGTTGCAGGTTCAGGAATAAGCGGAATCGCAGCAGCAAAACTTCTTGTTAAAGCAGGAAAGAAAGTTACAATTTATGACGGAAATGATAAATTAAAAGTTGAGGATATAAAGGCAAAGGCAGACAATGCAGATATTGATGTGGTAATCGGTGAATTACCTGAAGAAGTAATAGATGCAACAGATATAATGATTATAAGCCCGGGTATAGCAATTGATGCACCATTTGTAAACAGGGTAAGAGATAAAGGTGTTACAATCTGGGGCGAAATCGAATTAGCATACAGATTTGGTAAAGGAAGAGTAATCGGAATAACAGGTACTAACGGTAAGACAACTACAACAGCTCTTACAGGAAAGATTATGGAGAACTACTTTGCAAGTACATTTATAGTTGGAAATATTGGTATACCATATACTAATATAGCTATGGATACAGAGGATGATTCAGTTGTAGTGGCTGAGATAAGCAGTTTTCAGTTAGAGTCTATAGATGAATTCCATCCTGTTATAACAGCAGTATTAAATATTACTCCTGACCATTTGAACAGACATTATACAATGGAGAATTATACAAATGTCAAGATGAGTATAACAAAGAATCAGAATCCTGATGAAATCTGTGTATTAAATTATGAAGATGCAATACTTAGAAAAGAAGCAAAGAAATTAAAGAATAAGGTAGTATTCTTCAGCAGCAGATCTAATCTTGAGAATGGCGTATGCTTAAATGGAGAAAATATTGTATACAGAGAAGATGGAAAAGAAACTTTAATATGTAATTCACATAATATGAAGCTTGTGGGCATACATAATATTGAAAATGTAATGGCGGCAGCGGCAATAGCTGTCAATATGAATGTTCCAGTGGAAATCATAAGAGACACAATCAGAGATTTTGATGCAGTAGAACATAGAATTGAATATGTAACTAAGAAAGATGGCGTAATATATTACAATGATTCTAAGGGAACTAATACAGATGCTTCGATTAAAGCCATAGAAGCTATGACATGTCCTACAATACTTATTGCAGGCGGTTATGATAAAGGTTCAGAATATGATGAATGGTTTGATGCATTTAATGGCAAAATCAAGAAATTAGTCCTCTTAGGTGCAACTAAGGAAAAGATTGCAAGAACAGCAGATAAACATGGATATCGTGATTATGTATTCGTAGACAGCTTAGAAGAGGCTGTTAATAAATCAGCAGATTTAGCAGTACCTGGTGACGTTGTATTATTATCACCTGCATGTGCAAGCTGGGATATGTTTAAGAGCTATGAAGAGAGAGGAAAATTGTTTAAGGAGTATGTTAGCAATCTTTAAGGAGAGATTATTTTGGCAAATAGAATGAATACTAATAGAGATACAAAAGTGAACAAGAGAAAGACCGGAAGTGGAGAATATTTTGATTATAGTCTGCTTTTCATAACCATATTTATGGTGGGTTTCGGACTTGTAATGTTATATAGTGCAAGCTCTTATGAAGCTGCCATGGAATTTGGTGATTCCAAATACTATTTAATAAGCCAGCTTAAGGCGGTAGTTATCGGAGTTATCCTTATGGTTGTAGTTATTAAATTAGACTATCATATCTTTAAGAAACCGTTAATTGCATTAGCAGCATATTTTGGTTCAATTCTAATGGCTATGATGGTTCTTACTCCGATAGGTGTAAGTGCAAATGGTGCTTCAAGATGGATATCACTTGCAGGTTTCTCGATTCAGGTATGTGAAGTAGTGAAGATAGGTGTCATTGTATTTATGGCATTTGTTATAGAAAAGAAAGCGAAAAAACTTAAGAATATCGGAACATTTCTATTATGTATGGTGTTCATAGGAATATCAGCAGGTGTTATAGCACTTATTACAAAGGACCTTAGTTCATCCATTATCGTAGCGGGAATCGGTGTGGTTATGTTATTTGTGGCATGTCCTAGAATATCATATTTCGTAATTATGATAGGTGCCGGAGTGGCTGCTGTCGCTGGAGCGATAATGATTGAACCATTCAGATTTGAAAGAATCAGAGTATGGTTAAATCCTGAAAAATTCGCAGATGAGGGTGGCTTTCAGGTATTGCAATCATTATATTCACTTGGTTCAGGCGGTCTGTTTGGTAAAGGCCTTGGAAATGGTATCCAGAAGCTTGGATATGTACCAGAAGCACAGAATGATATGATATTTACGGTTATATGTGAGGAATTAGGTGTTATCGGTGGAATAGCGGTAATATTAATGTTCATCTTTATGATATGGAGATTTATGATAGTTGCTAATAATGCACCTGATTTATTCGGTTCAATGTTAGTAGTCGGTGTTATGGCACATATTTCCATACAGACAGTTATGAATATAGCCGTTGTTACTAACTCAATGCCTAACACAGGTGTTACATTACCGTTTATGAGTTATGGAGGCTCGTCGATATTATGTCTGTTAATTGAAATAGGTATTGTGCTTACTGTATCTAAACGTATTAAATTTGAGTAAAGGATATCACATAGTTGATGTAAATGCATATAATACATAAAGGCAGAATAGTTGGTGTCGTTATGCATTATAGAGTCGGAAAGACTTATGGTCTATCAGGCGAGATTACAATTCAGGGTTCAAAAAATGAAGCATTACCTGTTATTGCAGCCGCTATCTTAAATAAAGGCAGGACAGTTATAAGAAATTGTCCGGACATATCAGATGTAAGAATTATGCTTAAAATATTAAAGCATTTAGGCTGTAATTATAAGTTTGAAAATAATATATTAGAATTAGACAGCGACAAGATTAATGTATCTGATATACCAAAAGAAGATGTTACTAAATTAAGGTCATCAATAGTTTTAGCAGGTGCATTGCTTAGCAGAAATAACTGGTGCAAAATTTCATATCCCGGAGGCTGTAATATAGGTCTTAGGAAAATAGATGTGCATATAGATATTTTACGAAAAATGGGATATGAAATAGATGAAAGTGAAGAAACGTCTGAATTAATCTGTAAGGGCAGAGTTAATGGAGACAAACATATAAGGCTCAGGGTAAGAAGTGTTGGCGCTACGGAGAATGGAATTCTTGCAGCGGTTTTATCAGATGGATATTGCATAACACTTTCAAATGCAGCTAAAGAGCCTGAGATTATTAATCTGTGTAATGCCCTAATTAAAATGGGGGCTGATATCACAGGTGCAGGAACAGATGAGATAGTAGTAAGAGGCGTAAAAAGTCTTAGAGATACCACCATAGATATAAGTTGTGACAGAATAGTATGCGGAACTTATTTAGCAGCAATTGCAGCAGTGGGCGGAGAAGTTAAGTTATTAAATGTAGATAAGAATTTTGATAAATCAATATTAAATGAACTTAAAAAGTTCGGAATAAAATATGAATTTAGAAATGATGGAATGTGGGTTAGCAAGACCTGTAAAGATTGTAAATCAGAAAGAGATATAATTATATCCACATCTGCATATCCGGGTTTTCCGACTGATATGCAGTCACAGATGATGACATTGTTGTCAAGAAGAAAAGGAAGTGGAATAATTATTGAAAATATATTTGAAAACAGATTTGGTACAGCTAAAATGCTAAATAAAATGGGAGCTGACATTAAGATAATCGGTGAAAGAATAGCATTGATTAATGGTGTTGATAAATTATATGGCGAAAAAGTAGAGGCAACTGATTTAAGAGGTGGGGCTTCGCTTATTATTGCAGGAATGATAGCAGAAAATCATACCATAATTGAAAATGCTGAATTTATTAAAAGAGGATATGAGTCAATTGAAAGAGACTTAGGAAAATTAGGAGCCGACATTGAGCTTATGGTTTAACCGGGATATTTAGAATACACCTCGGAATGGAGGAAAAATGAGCAGAAAGAAAATTATAATACTGATAGCAGTAATCGCTATAGTAATCTGTGGTATTGCAGGTGTTCTTGCAATGCAGAGAATTAGCGAGAAAAATATTATCATTGAGGGAAATGAGAAATATACTAAAGAAGAAATGATAAGTTTCATATTCAGGTCAGACTGGGACAGAAACCCATTTGTACTCTATTATAAGACTAAATTCAGTAAGCAGAAAGTAATTCCATTCGTTGATGAATATGATGTTAAGATAACATCATTAAATAGTGTAAAGATTACTGTATATGAAAAGAAAATAATCGGTTATGTTAATTATATGGGCAGCAATATGTACTTTGATAAAGATGGTACAATTGTAGAAAGCTCCACAGATGTTATCGAGGGAATACCTAAGATAACAGGTCTAAGCTTTGATAGCATAATACTCTATGAGACATTACCGGTAGGAAATGATAAAGTATTCAGACTTATACTTGATACAACCCAGATATTACAGAAATATGGAATATCAGTGGACAAGATATACATATCAGATAATAAAGAAGTTACACTCTACATAGAGCAGATTAAAGTCGAATTAGGAACAGGTGAAGATATGAATGATAAAATCAGAAGCCTTAATGATATGTTACCTAATCTGCAGGGACTAAGTGGAACACTGGATATAAAGAAATATAATACCAATAACGATGGCTACACATTTAAGAAATCATAATTAGATATTGACTTCCTGGGTCATCAGATAAAAATATGTTAAAAACTTGTTAAAAATAGAAATTTATAGTTGATTATTTTTGAAAATGAATATATTATAGAATGAGATGTTTTTTAGAGATTATATCAAAGAGATTTGAGTAATAATGAATAGTGTTAAAGGAGGACAAACTCTTGTTAGAAATTACAACAAACGAGGCAGAAGCAGCAGCAAAAATTATAGTAGTAGGTGTAGGCGGTGCTGGAAATAATGCCGTTAATAGAATGATAGACGAAAATATTGGTGGAGTTGAATTTATTGGTATCAATACAGATAAACAGGCACTTAAGTTATGTAAGGCTCCTACAGCATTACAGGTTGGTGAGAAATTAACTAAAGGATTAGGTTGTGGAGCTGTTCCTGAAGTTGGTGAGAAAGCAGCAGAAGAGAACCTTGAAGAGATAGCACAGGCACTCAAGGGCGCAGATATGGTATTCGTTACATGCGGTATGGGTGGTGGAACAGGTACAGGTGCTGCACCTGTTGTAGCTAAGGTAGCTAAAGAGCAGGGAATATTAACTGTCGGTGTTGTTACAAAGCCATTCAGATTCGAAGCAAGAGCAAGAATGAACAATGCACTTGGAGGAATAGAGAAATTAAAAGAGAATGTAGATACATTAATCGTCATTCCTAACGATAAACTTTTAGAGATAGTTGATAGAAGAACTACAATGCCTGAAGCACTTAAGAAAGCTGATGAAGTATTACAGCAGGCAGTTCAGGGAATCACAGATTTAATTAATGTTCCTGCACTTATTAACCTTGACTTTGCAGACGTTCAGACTGTTATGAAGGACAAGGGTGTTGCACATATCGGTATCGGTGTTGCTAAAGGTGATGATAAGGCTAATGAAGCAGTTCAGATAGCTGTTACAAGCCCACTTTTAGAGACAACTATTGAGGGTGCATCTCATGTAATTATCAATATTTCAGGTGATATAAGCCTTGCAGAAGCAAATGAAGCAGCAAGCTATGTTCAGGACTTAACAGGTGAAGATGCAGAGATTATCTTCGGTGCAAGATATGATGATACATATCCTGATGAATGTACAATTACAGTAATTGCTACAGGACTTGAGGAGAATAATAAGCCTGCATTTGGTTCAACATCAAGAAGTTCAGCTTCAAGAACTACATTTGATTATAAGAAACCATCTGTAAAACCTATTGTACCAAAGACAGAGTTCAGATATAATTCACAGGCAGGAAGCACAACAGCAAGACCACAGTCTACATATACAAGACCACAGCAGCCTGTTACTCCAAAGCCGGCAGAAGATAAAGGCGGAATTAATATACCTGAATTTCTTAAGAAGAACAGAAACAACTAAGAAGTTTTAATTTAGAATATAACTAGCAATGTAGAAGAGTAACATTTATAATCCCTAAATGTTACTCTTTTTACTTACTAGGACAATTTCAACGAAATTTCCTAGTAAGTAAAAACGCTCCGCGAGGATCGCACTGCGGCGGAACGGAAAATGTTGCTATCGCAACCCGCCGCAGGCGGAGAATGTCGCAAGC
>OMVQ01000118.1 GCA_900314555.1 uncultured Eubacteriales bacterium
GCAAAATAGTAGCAGAGCAAAAAGAAAAGTCCGGGAACGACCTGTTTTAGGGCACTCCCAGACCTGTGGCTACTATTCAAACTCGCCAAGTTCTGGCGAATCAAACTCTATTTCCCGTTATTTTTCTAACCTTTTTAAGTTAGAAATCCCACTATTTCTTTTTATTCACACCCTGTTTTGAAACTTTTTAGTACCAAATTAGTACCAGCAGCCTTTTTATCATTCTTTGGGTGTCAAGTGGCTTACATTTGATTTAGTGTCACGAAGATTATATGTTATTAATTATCCGATCTTCATTGATATTATACGCCTGAAACTGACCTTTTTCAATTTCTTTTTTCTCTGGTACTACAATTTTAGTACCAGTAAAAACAGGTTCTATCCCAGTATCCATCGGCATTTCAGCAAATGTATCAATTTTTATTTGCATTATCCATTACTCAAATTTTTATGAGGTGTTTTGGATTTTCCGTCACTCAAACCTTTATGAGGTGT
Organism: uncultured Eubacteriales bacterium; assembly: GCA_900314555.1. GTDB lineage: Bacteria > Bacillota > Clostridia > Lachnospirales > Lachnospiraceae > Bovifimicola. Next base: position 496 of record OMVQ01000118.1, read on the forward strand.
TTGGATTTTCCGTCACTCAAACCACTATGAAGCACCTTTGTTTTATTCATTACAAATTAAACAAATCTGCATGTGTTCCGGTATCAACTAAAGTCAATGTTAGAACATCATTCTCCTTCAGATAAATCAATAACCAATCCGGCTGAATGTGACATTCCCTGAACCCCTGGTATTTCCCTTTTAGTTCATGGTCACGATATTTCTCTTCGAGAGGAATATCATTCTGCAGCATTGTAATAACTTTATCTAAAAGTTTCAAATCCAAGCCTCGTTTCTTTGCCAGCTTAAGACTTTTCTTAAATTTCCCGGTTAGTATTAATTCATATTGCATTAATCAATATCCTCCAAAGCCTCTGAAAAGCTAGCGTATCTCTTTGTATTAGGATCTTTGCTGATTCTCTTTGCTTCTTCCATTGCCTCTAATACTTCCGGCTTATACTGTGGCAGCTCAACACTAAAAGGAAGTCCTCCTCTTAATACACACTGTTTCAAGAATATATTCATTGCACCGGACATATCCATTCCTAACTGTGAGAAAAGTTCACTTGCCTGTTTCTTTAAATTTTCATCTATTCTTACTTGTGTAGGTACTGTAGCCATAAAATCGCCTCCATCTTAAAATACAATACTAATATTATATGCATCTCTTATAATTATATTATATCGTTTTGATTTACATTGTCAATCATTTGTATCATTTTTCTTAAAATATCATTTACATGTGGATTTCTCCAAATAACTCTCCTACAAATTTCCCATTACAGTCCTTGTAGTTTACTCTTGTGTCTTTGCAGTTTAATTCCTTAATTTGATTTATGAAACTATTAACCACATTTACCTATCTCCATCCAAATTCATCTAACTTAGGACATTCTATTTCATAATGATGTATATTCCCCAGTTCAAGAAGTTCCTCCGCAGCTTCTCTTGCAAGTTGCTGCGTACTGTACACCCCATAAAGAATTGCCTCATAATTACCATTCCCACATACATCATCATAGCCAATAACAACATATAATTCCTTATCTGCATATGTTTCAAGCTTTTCATCCGGCACTTCTGTCTTTACAGAAAATGCCATTTCTTTCGCCTCACTTACAATCTCATATCCATAATCATTAATCCACATCGCATCATCCGCATACACACATTCATGAATATGATCAACTGCCAAAGCACATTTGTTTCCCATTGGATGCAACTTATACCCCTTTGGAGCAATCATAAGTGCATCAATCATATCCTCAACCGTTTCTATGTCATTGCTTAGAATTTCATATATAGGTTTCTTCATTTTCCTGATTCCTCTTTCCATAAAAATAAGCTATTACCGGAAGAATTATTCTCCCAATAATAGCTTATCAAATACATATACACCTATCATTGTCTGTATAGTTTAAAGCTATGTCCTTGTGGTTTAATATCACTTGAAGTGGTATAATATAGTTGTAACACAAGTGGCTTTTAAGATATAATATCAAAATCAAAGAAAGAAGGATTTTATTATGCCACGA
>OMVQ01000116.1 GCA_900314555.1 uncultured Eubacteriales bacterium
AATGAGCGTTATTTCAATGAAACAGTTACTTGAAGCAGGTGTACATTTCGGACACCAGACAAGAAGATGGAACCCTAAGATGGCTCCATACATTTACACAGAGAGAAATGGTATCTATATCATCGACTTACAGAAATCTGTAGGTAAGGTAGATGAAGCTTATAAAGCAATCTCTGATATCGCAGCAGATGGTGGTACAATCCTTTTCGTAGGAACAAAGAAACAGGCACAGGATGCTATTAAGACAGAAGCTGAAAGATGCGGAATGTTCTATGTTAACGAAAGATGGTTAGGCGGTATGCTTACTAACTTCAAGACAATCCAGAGCAGAATTAAGAGATTAAAAGAAATTGAAAAAATGTCTGAAGATGGAACATTTGATGTTCTTCCTAAGAAAGAAGTTATCGAAATCAAGAAAGAATGGGATAAACTTGAGAAGAACCTTGGCGGTATCAAAGATATGAAGAATCTTCCAGATGCAATCTTCATCGTTGACCCTAAGAAAGAAAGAATCTGCGTACAGGAAGCTCATACACTTGGTATTCCACTTATCGGTATTGCAGATACAAACTGTGATCCAGAAGAACTTGATTACGTTATTCCAGGTAATGATGATGCAATCAGAGCCGTTAAATTAATCGTATCTAAGATGGCTGATGCAGTTATCGAAGCTAATCAGGGTGCTGAAGCTGTTGAAACAGAAGCAGTTGCTGATGAGGCAGAAGAGAATACAGAAGCATAATTGTTAATTTAATAGTTTAGATTTATAAATATTTGAAATAATAAAAATATCTTAGAGTCGGACAGGCTTTACCTGTTCGACTTTGAACAAAAATAGAAAATATCGGTTCAGGAGGATTTACGTAATGGAAATTACAGCTAAAATGGTAAAACAGCTTAGAGAAATGACTGGCGCTGGTGTTATGGCATGTAAGAATGCTTTAGTTGAGACAGACGGTGATTTCGATGGCGCTATAGAATTATTAAGAAAAAAAGGCGAAGCTACAGCAGTTAAGAAAGCTGGAAGAATTGCAGCAGAAGGAACTGTATTAGCAGTAGTTAAAGATGATAAGACAGCAGCAATCGTTGAAGTTAACTCAGAGACAGACTTCGTTGCTAAGAATGATAAATTTAAGACATTTGTTGCCAATGTTGCAGATCAGGTATTAGCTACATCAGCTAAAGATATCGATGCATTTATGGCAGAAACATGGTTATTAGATACATCTAAGACAGTTAAAGATGAATTAGTAAGCCAGATCGCTGTTATTGGTGAGAACTTAACAATCAGAAGATTTGTTAAAATGGAATCAGATGGAATCATCGTTCCATATATCCATGCAGGTGGAAAAATTGGTGTTTTAGTAGAAGCAGCAACGTCTAACACAAGTGATGAAGCTAAAGAAGCTCTTAAGAACATTGCTATGCAGATTGCAGCTCTTAATCCAAAATATACAAGCAGAAATGATATTTCAGCAGACGAAATTGCTAAATTAAGAGAAATCACAGTTGAAAGTGCATTAAATGATACATTTACACTTCCAAAACCAATTTTAACAAAATTAATTGAAAAAGCAGTTGCTGATAAGGTATGGAGTGATGAAGATATTGCTATCTACGAAGAGAAGAAGAGCAATATGAATTACTTACCAAACTTCCTTTCTAATGAAGCAAAAGCTCAGTTAGCTGAAATTGCTTTAGCTGACAAAGCTGAAATCGTTGAAAACAAAATCTTCAATGGTCTTGTTGAGGGACGTGTTTCTAAACAGCTTAAAGAAATCTGCCTTCTTGACCAGACATATGTTAAAGCAGAAGATGGAAAACAGTCTGTAGCTCAGTATGTAGCTCAGGTTGCTAAAAACTTAGGTTCTGATTTCGCTATCAAGAGTTTTGTTCGTTATGAAACAGGTGAAGGTATCGAAAAGAAACAGGAAGACTTCGCAGCAGAAGTTGCTAAACAGATGGGAAACTAATCTGATAACTTAGCTTAGAATATTTAGAACCACTAAATATATGGGAAACTGTGTATTTGGTGGTTTTTTTGATGTAGATATCTGATATTAATTACGAGTTATATATTAGTAATTTTTATAGTACAAGCAGAAATTATATGGTATTATATTTAACAGATACCAATGAAATGGAGGCTACAAATATGAAATATGATGTAATTATCGTTGGGGCAGGTCCGGGTGGAATTTTTTCGGCATATGAATTGATGAAAAAGAAACCGGAACTCAAAGTTGCAGTATTTGAAAAAGGTTATTCATTAGAGAAACGTAAATGTCCAATCGATGGAGACAAAGTTAAGTCGTGCATTAAGTGTAAATCCTGTGCTATTATGAGTGGTTTTGGTGGAGCAGGTGCATTTTCAGATGGAAAATATAATATTACAAATGATTTTGGCGGAACATTATACGAATATATTGGTAAAGAAAAAGCAATTGCTCTAATGAAATATGTTGATGAAATTAATTGTGCATATGGTGGAGCCAAAACACGTATGTACTCTACAACGGATACAAAGTTTAAGAAGATTTGTATGCAGAACAAATTACAGTTATTAGATGCATCCGTAAGACATCTTGGAACTGATATTAATTACATTGTGTTAGAGAATCTTTTGGCAGATTTAAAAGAAAAGGTTGATTTCTACTTTAATACTCCTGTTAATAGCATTGAGAAATTAGAGGATGAATATAAGGTTGTCTATGAAAATGGAGAAGCAGAATGTAGTGAATGTATAATTTCTGTTGGCAGAAGTGGAAGCAAATGGATGGAATCAGTCTGTTCAGACTTAGACATTCCTACAAAATCTAATCGAGTAGATATAGGTGTTCGTGTAGAATTACCAGCAGTAATTTTCTCGCATCTTACAGATGAATTATACGAAAGTAAAATTGTCTATCGTACACAGAAATTTGAGGATAAAGTCCGTACTTTCTGTATGAATCCATATGGAATCGTTGTTAATGAGAACACAAATGGTATTATTACCGTAAATGGACATAGCTTTGAAGATCCGACAAAGAGAACAGAGAATACAAACTTTGCACTACTTGTTGCAAAACATTTCTCAGAGCCATTCAAAGATAGTAATGGATATGGCGAGAGTATAGCAAAATTATCTAATATGCTTGGCGGCGGAGTTATTGTTCAGAGATTCGGAGACCTTGTAAGAGGTAGAAGAAGTAATGAAAACCGTATTAAAGAGAGTACGGTTCGCCCTACACTTGCAGCAACACCGGGAGATTTAAGCCTTGTACTTCCGAAACGTATCTTAGATGGTATTATAGAAATGATTTATGCATTAGATAAAGTAGCACCGGGTACAGCAAATGATGACACGCTTTTATATGGTGTGGAAGTTAAATTCTATAATATGGAAGTAGAGCTTGATAATAATTTAGAAACTAAACATAAAGGGCTGTATGTGATTGGAGATGGCAGTGGAATAACACATTCATTATCTCACGCATCAGCAAGTGGAATTTATGTAGCGGATTATATTGCTGGGAATATCTGAAAATCGCAAAAAATAAATTGACAGAGTAAATTTTTCTTATTATAATCCCATCTTTGACAGTTAATAAGAGACAAAACAGCCGAAAAGCCTGTGTTCATAGGCTCTGCGGCTGTTTGTTCGTTTGCAT
>OMVQ01000115.1 GCA_900314555.1 uncultured Eubacteriales bacterium
AATGAACTCAAATAATCAAAAGAGCCGAAAAAGATATCTACAAATTAGCAATTCTAACAAAAGTTTCGATATTTATATATGCAAATTCACTTAATACAGATGATTTAATTCTATTATGTATATACGAATTTCTGCATCTATTTCTTATTAATTGCCACATTCTATACTGATTTTATTAAACTCCTCTAACAAATCATCTATTTTGACATTCTTCTTATCTTCACCCTTAATATCTAATACAACATTTCCTTTATGCATCATAACAAGTCTGTCACCATATTCTACTGCATATCGTAGATTATGTGTTACCATCATCGTTGTCAGTTTCTTCTCTTTAACGATTTTATCTGTAAGCTGCATAATTATTTCAGCCGTTTTAGGATCAAGCGCTGCTGTATGCTCATCAAGAATAAGAAATTCTATTGGTGTAAGTGTAGACATTATAAGAGCCATTGCCTGACGTTGTCCGCCTGATAAAGCACCAACCTTGACATTTAACTTATCTTCAAGTCCAAGATTGAGTTCTCTTAACATCTCCTTATAATCTTCTTTTCTCTTCTTATTAATTCCACTTGAAAGTCCGTACATTCTACCTTTGTTATCTGCTAAGGACATATTCTCAAGAATAGTAAGATTAGGTGAAGTTCCCATTGCAGGATTCTGGTATACTCTGCCGATTATCTTATGTCTTATATGCTCTTTCTTATTGGTTATATCTTCTCCGCCAATATAGATTTTACCGCTGTCTACAGGAATACTTCCGCAGATTATATTAAGCATTGAAGTCTTTCCTGAACCGTTACTTCCGACAATTGATACAAATTCTCCATCTTGCACTTGAAAATTAAAGTCATTAAACAGACACATCTGGTTAACTGTACCTGGATTATAATATTTATTTATATTTTTTAACTCTAGCATTTTTAATCCTCATTTCTGAGCAACTTATTGCGAAGATGCGACGAGAAATTCGCACAGGAGATTTCTCATCTGCCATAAAAGCTATTTGCTTTCGCTCAGAAGCAAATAGCCATGTAAAAAATAATTGCATCCGCATTATTTTTACACTATTCTTCTCTATTTAGCCTCTTCTTTAATGATTTTAGGCTTATTTTTAAACATATTACTGATTATTAAAATCAACAAGAATAATACTGCTGTTATAAGTTTTAAGTCCGATGCTTCCATACCCATATTAATTGCAATGGATATACATGCTTTATATATAATTGAACCAAATATAACTGCCGAAGTTGCCTTTACAAATTTAATGTTCTTTAACAGTTTAGTTCCTATGATAACACTTGCAAGACCTATAACCATTGTTCCTGTACCTGATGAAATCTCAAAGAAACCATTCATCTGACAGTAAGCACTTCCTGCTAATGCTGCAAATGCATTGGCAATTGCAAGACCGACTATCTTAGCAATACCTTTATTCTTAGCAACAGAAGTTACTAATACATCATTATCACCTACTGCTCTTAATAAAAGTCCTGATTTCGTTTTAAGATACCAGTCAAGAACTAATTTAACAATTATAACTAAGATTGTGAGAACAATTATATATGAATATTTCTCAAGTGACTGTGGAATTATTTTATCCATAAATTTATTTTCAAATATATTGTCCTTTGAAAATATAGCTACATTTGCAGAGCCTGCAATTCTTAAGTTAATTGCATACAGACCTGTCATAACAATTATACCTGATAATAAATCTCTAACCTTAAATACTACATGTATAATACCTGTAACTGTTCCTGCAATTGCTCCTGCTAATAATGCTGCAAGCAATGTCACATATGGATTGACATCTTTCACAATAAGCATTGCGGTTACTGCCGCACCTAACGGAAATGTACTGTCTACTGACAAATCAGGAAAATCTAATATCTTATATGTAATATAGACACCTAATGCCATTATCGAAAACAGCAATCCTTCTCTTATTACACCTAGAATAATATCTACCATTTTTAAAGCTCCTACTCTTAGTTATCTATTGTATCGAATATTTCTGCTGCAGATTCTTTCATTTCATCAGGAACTGTGATTCCAAGATTATCTGCAACTTTACTATTAATATATAAGCTTGCTTCTTCTATTGTCTCGAAGTTAATCTCACTTGCTTTTTTCTCACCTTTTAATACTTTGGCAGCCATTTTACCTGTCTGGATACCTAATTCGTAGTAATCAAGACCTACAGTTGCAAGACAACCGATTTTAACCTGCTCAATTTCACTTCCAAATACCGGAATATTCTTCTCTGATGCTTTCTGTAAAATAATTGGTAATGATGAAACAACTGTGTTATCTGTAAGGTTATTAATGCAGTCAACTTCATTTAATAATGAATCTGTTGCCAAAGGAATATCTGCTGATGTTGAAATACCTTTATCTACTATTTCAACTCCATATTTTGGTGCTAATTCCTTGTATTCAGCAATTGCTGAAATAGAGTTAACCTCACTTGTGCAGTAGATAATACCAATCTTCTTAACATTAGGTGTTATCTGTGTAATCATCTCTAACTGTTTCTCAACAGGAAGTTTATCACTTGTTCCTGTAACTTCTCCGACAGGTGTTCCGTCTTCGTTAGCAAGTTCTGCTTCAATCGGATCTGTTATTGCAGTAAAGATAACAGGTATATTCTGTTTTCTTGCTGCACTGTATGCTGCCTGTGCCATTGGTGTTGCAATTCCGCAGATAAGGTCAACTTTATTTGAAACAAAGTTAGAAATTATCTGGTTGGCAATTCCTGTATCTGCCTGTGAGTTTTCATATGTAATCTTAAGGTTTTTACCCTCTTCATAACCCTCCTGTTTAAGTCCCTCAATGAAACCGTTACGGCAATTATCTAATGAACCATGTTCTGCGAACTGTCCGATACCTATTGTAACTGTTGATGAATCTTTCTTATCACCACAACCTGTAAATACTCCCATTGCTAAAACTGCTGTCATTGCTAATGCTAATAATTTTCTCTTCTTCATAATATTAATCTCCATTCCTGCGCCTATCCGCATAATCTAATTTGAATATAAAATATTCATATATGACTTTTACGAAATAAAAAAGTCCCAAGCACTATTTCTAATGCTTGAGACGAATAATTCCGCGGTACCACTCAAATTGATTTTAAAAAATCCACTTAATCATATACAATCATATATGCCATACAATAACGGTAATGGTCTCCGTCAATTCATACTGTTAATTCTGAATTGCCCTCAAAAGTCCATTCAGCCAAAAATTCAATATTGCATTTCCACCATCTGCAACTCTCTGTGATTAAATACTAAAGCCTACTACTCTTTCTCAAAGGTTTAAAATATTTACTTTCATTATCTTAATACCTATTATTTTATTTGTCAAGTATGAAAACTAAATTTCTTGACTTACTAAATTTTTAACTTAACGCTTCTGTAGGATTTTCTTCTGTTGTCGTATCTTCTTCATTCTTTTTCGTTGTAGTGTCTTCTTCTACTTTCTGTCTGTTGATATTAAGGGTAATTGTCTTAGAATTACTTAAGCCCTTTCCATCATTTACTTTGTATGTAATAGCTATAGATTTACTTTCGATATCTCCATTAACTATTATATTCTCAAGTGAAGAAAATGTTCCATTATTAATCTGGTGTTTAGCAGAACCTGATACTGTGTCATAATAATATGCAGATACCTTACTCTTTAATAATTCAACTATTTTATTATAATTTTCCTGTACAGATAAATTATTATCATATTCGTATGTAATCTTTTTCTTATTACTATCAGACCACAATTTATTATCAAAATAAATCTCCGGAACATCTCTTACATATAATGTCGCACCTGTTGAAACTTTAGTTCCATTAGCATCTATAAATTCATAACTTATATTATATGTGCCTGCCTTTGCAAATGCATTTTCTTTACTTACATTTGCTCCATTACCTGTAAATATCGACATTGTAACCTTAGATGATGCATCATTTCCTGACGAATCTGAAGCTGATACACCCTCTGATAAATTAAGTGCCGTTCCAACATTTGCAACGAACTGCTTCTTTGTATTACTAATCTTTACTTCATATACTTTCTTTGGAAGTATCATTACATTCATATCAACTAATTCTTTGATGCCATCAATTCTTCCCTTGCATGAATACTGCCACATATAATACTTAAATGTCATATCAGGCAATAAATCACCATAATGGAACATATTAGCTGCATAATTAGAAGAATCATATTCATTAAAATACCAGGCAACCCAGCTCTTATATTTAGAAGTTATTACAGGTGAATTAATTCTGTTGACATAATCATCTTTACACATATATACCATTGAATCATAGCCATATCTCTCCACAGTATCGCAGAATACCGATATGATATTCGTAAGCTGTGCCTGTGTAAGTCCACTGTATGTTCTATATCCTTTGTCCGTTTCCCAGTCAATAACTACAGGAAGTGTAATATTATAACCACTAATATATTTAAGTGTTAACGATGCCTCCTCCAAAGCCTCCTGCTCAGTAATAGCCTGCGAGAAAAAATACACACCAACCTTTATTCCGTTTGCCAATGCACCTCTTACATTTTCATCAAACCTTGAGTCCTTACATAATTTTCCCGACTCATAACCTCTGTTGCCGACTCTTATAAATGCATACTCAACACCTGCTGCCTTAACCTTTGCCCAGTCAATCTTACCCTGATGATATGATATGTCAATTCCATAAGAAATCTGATTTTCATCATAATTAGTTGAAGGAATTGTCTTAATATCAGCCGAATTAATCGATGCAATTCTCTTAACTGATGCTTCTTTATCATCTGCAATAGGTGTCGTACTGACTGATAATTTAGATACATCAACTGTTTCTTTCTCCGTCTTCTTTGTTGTCTCTTCTATACTCTGCGTCTCATTTGCTGTTGTAGCTGCTGTCGTAGTCTGAGTCTCTTTAGGTTTAGTCTCCTCTTTAACCATATTTCTATCTCTTTCAGTCGTATCATAAGATGACTCCGACTCTACCATAACCGGCTCATTCGCTGCAGCGGTAAGTTTCGATGCATTAGTAACCCTACATACGATAATTACAACTAAAAATGTAAATATCCAGGTTGAAACCGCACCCCATAAGGCACGTTTGTTCTCATATCCTTTATACCATATACATAGTCTGTTATACTTTTCTTTGGCAAATTCACAAGTCTTATCTAATATTTTCTTTAATTTTATCTTGATTTCATTATTGTTAATTTTAAACTTCATTATCAATCTCCGTATTATCGTCATTATATACCGTAGAAATGTCCATATTCACTATTCACTATTCACTATTCACTATTCACTATTCACTATTCACTATAAAATAGTATAAACTTTTCCTTATATTTTTTCAATATATTCTTCTTTCATCTCTTGTATAATTTTTTCATATTCATGAAGATTTTTAGACTTTTTAATTTTCTTTATCATTTTCTCACTATTTTCAAAACTTTCCTGCATATATAGCCATATTTCTTTCATCTTGAATAACACTGGAACTTCACCCGACATATAATCCTTGTATCTTTCATATATTTTATCGTGAAATTCAAATATCTTATCAGCTTCTATTTCTTTATCTTCTTTAATCATTTGTGGCAGACAAGGGTTCTTTAGAATACCTCTGCCAAGCATTATTGCATTAATTCCATCAAATCTTTCACATATAGATTTGTAAGCAGCCTTAGTAAAAACATCTCCATTATAACAGAGTTTTAAATCAGTATTCTCCGTAGCATATTCAAATGTATTATATCTTACAGGTTTCTTATACAAATCTTCTCTAGTTCTTGGGTGGATTATAAGTTCTGAAATAGGATATCTATTATATATTTCTAAAATGTCATGCCACATATCCTCATCATATAGCCCTACTCTGGTCTTAACTGATATTTTCATATTATATTTATCATATGTATTATTAAATATTTCATCAAAAAATCTGTCTAATCCATCTAAATCACCAAGAAAACCTGCACCTTTTCCTTTAGAAATGACTGTCCCCGATGGACAACCGATATTAATATTGACTTCTTCGTAGCCAAGTCCTGCTAATTCCTCTATTGCACTTATGAAATCATTAGCATTATTAGATAATAATTGCGGTACTAAATTTATACCTTTATTATTCTCCGGCAAAACATCTTTAAATTCTTTTAATCTTCTGATTCCATTCGGACTTGTAGAGATAAATGGAGCGAAATATTTATCTATTCCACTGAAAATCTGTAAATGCTTCATAGCAAGTACCTAGTTTTATAAAAAGGTCGTGTTCTCACGACTTTTTTGCTTTTCTGATATATTCCGGCAATTC
>OMVQ01000114.1 GCA_900314555.1 uncultured Eubacteriales bacterium
AGCAAGAAATGCCATTGCCTATTTTATTATTGAGAAAAAAAGCTGCACCACAGCCTTGGCAGGCCATCGCGCAGCGATTTTGTTCAATTCCAGTTTATAGAATTAATGAAAACAGAATTTAAGGAGGAGTCTACAAATGAAATTAGCAGATTTAGCAACAGGTTCTGATTGGATAGTGTGGATTGTCTTTGTGCTATTTGTTGTACTTTCTATAATTTTACTTTCTGGACACGGAAGCTGGTTTATTTCTGGATATAATACAGCTTCAAAAGAAGAAAAGGAAAAATATGATGAAAAGAAGTTATGCAGAACAATGGGAATTGGAATGTCTATTATAGCAATTCTTGAATTAACTATGGGCTTGTTTGAAAATATTTTGCCTGCATTTTTTGCATATATTGCATTGGGGATTATTTTAGTTGATGTCGTGGTAATTATCATTTTGGGAAACACGCTATGCAGAAAGTAACAACTTCTGGTTTGGAGAATTAAGAAAATCGGAATTTATTGCGCTGAGGCTATAAAAAGGAGAAGATTATGGGAACTCATATATGCTTTGACAGACATATACATATAGGGAATGAAACCCGGATAAATGGTATTCTAAGTCAGCTTGGTTATGCAGATATTAATGAACAAATGCTAAACGAGATAAATAATAATAAGAGACTGAAATGGATACAGATATCTGAGTATCTGCCTAATGAAGCTTATCAAAAAATAGACCAGATACTTTTAATACGTCCGGATATTATGTTCCGACTTTTTCATTTTATAAATCATAATGAAATTGATATATCTTTTCTAATGAATATGCCTCATATGAAAAGGTTACAAATTGACTGCATTGATTTCAAGAGCAATCCTAACAGAATCAATCTGTCTGTCTTATCAGAGTTAAGTCTAAAGTCACTGAGTATTGAGTGCTTTGATTTAAGAAATTATGAATTTATTCAAAATCTTTCAGATGAACTGGAAGAACTTTCCGTTATGGCTGATACGATGGGACCGGGAATCAGGTTTGACTGTACCTGGCTTTTGAAATATAAAAACTTGCAGACACTATGGCTTGGGAAGAAAGCTAAGAAAAACCTAGAGAAAATTAATCAGCTTTCTAAACTCAAGTCATTATCTTTGAGGGGAATTAAGCTTACAGACTTTTCGTTTTTGCGTAAGATGAATTTGGAGAAGTTGGCGCTTCTTTGGAATTCAAACAGTAACTTACATGATTTGACAGAGTTAAAAAGTTTAAAGGAAATTGAACTTTGGAGAATCAACAGGCTGAGCGACATTTCATTTATTAGCGAGCTGACAAATCTTGAAATTATTAAGCTTCAAGACCTTAAACACGTCACTTGCCTTCCGGATTTGAGCAGACACGCAAATCTTCAAACAGTTTTTCTGATTGATACAGGCATTGATATGAAAGAACTTCCTGATTATTTGCAGGAGAAAGTCATTAATTGGGATGATAGATAACAGCTTCCAATCTGCGAAACCGGAGAAATAATATTTGTGGAGAGCATTATCAAAAAAGAATAGACCGTTAGAAAAATTGATATAAATTGGAGGATGGAAAAAGTGAAAATTATAGATATTATTGGAGAAAATTATTTTGGTGATTGGGATAAAACCAGAACTGCTTGCCGAGGTATCGTTATAGATGGTGAGCGTATTTTACTTTCATATGAAACACAAACAAATCAGTATATGATTCCGGGTGGAGGCTTGGAAAACAATGAAAGTGATGAAGAATGCTGTGTTCGGGAAATTGCTGAAGAAACAGGAATGATTGTAGATGTTTCGGAGTGTATGCTTGAAATTGATGAATATTATGAGAACTGGAAATGGGTTAATAGGTATTTTATCTGCAAAGCAATAGGTACAACTGAAATAAAACAAACAGAAAGAGAAATACAAGTTGGTATGGAACCAAGATGGCTTTACATATCTGAAATTAAAGATATTTTTTCGCAGTATAATTTATATCAAGGAATAGATGAGATGCGTAGAGGAATGTATTTGAGAGAATATACAGCATTAAGTGAATTGATTTGAAGTAACAACTTCCTTTTATTGTAAAGGAAATTTAGGCAGGCACTTAATGAATCGAAACGTTAATAAAATTAGAAATCTCAAACTTCCACGATAAGCTACGTTAACGTGCGAAAACTTTTCCTTGACCTTGTATTTTATTAATGTTATCATATATCACTGTGTAGAACACATATTAATTTTAAAAGGAGAATTGAAAATGAAAAGAAACGTAACAAAAGTATTAAGTGTATTACTTGTCTTAGTTATGGCAATGTCGCTTATGGCATGTGGTTCAAAGAAATCAGATGACAAAAAGAGCAACAAGAATTTAGCATCACTTACAGCAGAGGAATTAGTAAACAAAGTATCAGAAGCTACTACAGATGTAAAAGGTATTTCATCAAAGATTACATTAGATGCTGCAGTATCAGCTTCAGGAATGGATATGTCAGTATCTGGTACAGTTGAATCTAAAGCAAATGTTGATCCGGCTGAATCATATGTAAAAGTTGATTTATCATCAAATGCATTAGGCGAAGATAGAAATGTTAATTCAGAAGTGTATATGGTACAGAACGATGATAAGATTGATACTTATACATTATATGATGGTGAATGGTCATACGAATCAGCAGATTTATCAGAATATACAGACAGTATTACAGATTTAGTATCACAGTTACAGTCAATTGATTACAAAGAAGTTTCTAAATATTTTGGTGAAGGTAAAGTAGAGAAAAAGAATGGCAACTATCAGTTAACAATGTCTACTTCTACAGAAGATCTTTTAAATAACTTAGAAGCATCTGAATTTGGTGATAAGCTTAAATCAATGGATTTATCAATGGTACCAATGGCAACAATTACAGTAAAAGTTGTTTTTGATGGTGAAACATATTTACCAGTATCAGCAAAAGTTGGTTTTGATATGGATAAAATCACTTATGAAGGAATTGAAATTGAATTAACAAAATTTGATTTCGGTATTGATTTCACATCATACGATGCAGTAGATATCAAAGTACCTGATGAAGCTTTAGCTGCTAAATAAAAATGAAAATTTAATAATACAGATTATTAAATAAAGAAAGCTGTTAAATTTAGGATATGAATTAAATATTATATAAATATTGTATAAATATTTAAAATCTGGTCCTTGAATTTAGCAGCTTTTATTTTAATTTGAATATTGAAACAAAATGTTAGCTATAGAGCTATAGGATAAAACATGATGATTAAAAACCTGAACCATTGGAATCTAACTTACGGTTATCGTCGTGTAATAATATTTTCCACATTTTGCTACAGGAGTGAAACTGAATTGGGAAGCAGTCCGGCTGTGTCCTAATTGAATTGAAATATCATCTGATATGGAACTACTTTCTAAATCAATATTTTCAGGGAAATAAAAGGTTACCTTAGAATTTCCACGACTATATAGGGAGGTGATAGTTGATGGTAATTGGTATATACTTGATAATATATAATAAGGAACATCTTTTTGCTTCTCCTGATACATATATTTCTCAGAGATACAGTTTTTTAATTTCTTATCAGGCTTATGATCTAAATACATCTGCTCATTAGTTATAAGAAAGTAATCATATCGCAGAAAATCATTGCTTACTTCATTACGTCCGGATACATCAATCGGATCATCATAAGTACAGTCAACCTGATACCATTCTCCATCTAAACATACCACATTCCAGGCGTGTGATATTCCGTCAGCATATCCTGTTTCGATTTCGCAATCAATATCTAATGAGTCCATAAGAAGCTTGAAGGCTTCTGCATATCCTCTGCATACGCCGATATGTTTTTCGAGAACACCTTTAGCAGTATAGTCAATATCAGGTATTGTATTTTTCTCTAGATTATCGTGGTCATATTCAGTTGTTGACACTATATAATCGTGCATAGCTTTGATTTTATCATAGTCTGTCATTGTCGGTGTTATATTTTCGGCTATGATATTATCTATAACCTCTTTACTAACCTCATATTTAGATGGACTTATATAATCGTCATCATATTTTGTATAAAAAGCATAGGCAACAATTACAGACAGTATTAATACAAGAAATAATTTTCTTAATTTCAAGATATTTCCTCCATATCATTATTCTATTAAATTATAGCAAAATAAAGTGTTGATATCAGATACGTTAAAATATAATCTGATTTTGGGATTATCCATAAGATGTTAGGACAAAAGGGCTTTAGACTTAACATCCTGATGCCCACGAATTGCTCAGCAGCAAGCTGCTTTCACAATTCTGCAAATATTTTGCTAATATATTTATTATATATTATATCCCAAAATAAATCAAAACTTGTTTGAATTTTGACACTATAATAATTATGTGTTAAAATCATCAGATAATCGATTTGACATATTAAATTTGCATTTATTAGAAAGGCAGTGTTATTGATATGAAAAATGTAATTATGGGTTTTGAATTTAATAATGAAGAAAATTTTAATATGGCCAAAAAGGAATTGGATTATACGATGCACATAAATGAGAATCTTAATAATCTGAATTCCGAAAAGACATTGGAATTATACAATAAATTAATAGATGATAAATTATTTAAGACACCTATTGGTATGGAATTCTTAAGAAAATTACAGAAGAAGCTTTTTAATGATAAGACAATTGATAATTCTAAGATTAAAAGTATTCCGGCAATAATATATACCGAAGAATCTACTGATAATTCAGATAAGAGTAATCGCAGAGACAAGAAAAATAGTGGTAATAGCAGCAATAATACTTATAACATTAATAGTAATGCAAGTAATAATAAAAGTGGTGCTAATAATAGCAGTAACAAGAAGAAAACTTCTTCTAAAGAGAATAAAAATAATAATACAGGAACAAGTAGTTCTGGTGGTAAGGGTAAAAATAATAAATATAAAGATTTGTACATAAAGATGCTGATTATTAATCTGGCACTTGTGATTACGATTGCTGTAATGTTTGTAATCACTAAAAGGGCAGATAAATTTGACGAAGATTATTATCGTGAAAGCATTGAGAATGAGTATGTAAGCTGGCAGAAAGCATTAGAAGAAAAAGAGTCATCTATTGCAGCTAAAGAAAATGCAAGTTAGTTCACAGATTAATCATATTTTTTGTTTATAATTAGGCTAAGATAAATTTTAGTTATAAATCACTTGGAAATGAGGTTTAAATATGAATAATCTGAAGATATTAGTAGTTGATGATGAAAGCAGAATGAGAAAACTTGTTAATGATTTCCTTACTAAACATGGATATACAGTTATAGAAGCAGCCGATGGTGAAGAGGCTATGGAGATATTCTATCAGGATAAGGACATTTCCTTAATTATATTAGATGTTATGATGCCTAAGATGGATGGCTGGCAGGTATGTCGCGAGATTCGTAAGAATTCTAAGGTACCTATCGTTATGCTTACAGCCAAATCAGAGGAAAATGATGAGTTATTAGGCTTTGATTTGGGCGTAGATGAATATATTTCTAAACCATTCAGTCCTAAGATATTAGTAGCAAGGGTTGATTCCATCTTAAGACGTACTAATAAGTTAGATTCGAATGAGACTGTTTCAGCAGGAAATATTACAATTGATAAGTCTGCTCATCAGGTTAAGGTGGGTGAGGAGACAGTTGAATTAAGCTTTAAGGAATTTGAACTTTTATTATATTTTATAGAGAATAAAGGAATTGCATTATCCAGAGAAAAGATTCTTAATAATGTATGGAATTATGATTATTTTGGTGATGCCAGAACAGTTGATACACATGTTAAGAAATTAAGAAGTAAATTAGGCGAATCAGGGGAATATATAAAGACTATCTGGGGAATGGGATACAAATTCGAAGTAAATTAGGAGAAATCAGGTTATGCATGTTAAAGTGAAGAATTCACTTAGAATGAAACTCGCAGTTGTTCTATTATGCCTTACAGCAGGAACTTTTTTAATATATTTCCTTATTAATCAGTTCTTCTTAGAAGATTATTATCTGTATACAAAGGAGAAGAGTCTGTTAAAAGGTTATCATAAGATTAATGAGATATTGTCTGATTCAGGGGCAATAACGACCGAATCAGCCAATCAGATTGTAAATGTATGTGAAAAATACGGAATAACAATAATTGTAGTAGATACAGCAGATAATATTAAGTTACAATATGGTAATGGTACAATATTACAGCAGAGATTACAGCAGATTAATTTTGGCTTTAACCTGAATAATGCGAATACGAAAGTAATAAAAGAGACAGATAAATACGTATTACAAAGTTATAATTTAGATAAAAGTAATGGCGGATATATGGAGGTAAGCGGATTCTTTAATAAGAATATGATATTTCTTATGAGGATGGCAGTTCAGAGCATTAACGAAAGTGTAAGCATTTCAATGAAATTTTTCGTCTATGTTGGTACTTTCGTTTCGTTAATAGGAATAATTGTAGCATTTGTAATATCGGGAGAATTTACAAGACCGATTTTACATCTGGCTGATATTTCTAAGGAAATGTCTAATCTTAATTTTAATGTAAAATATGATAATAAATCGAATGATGAACTGGGGATTCTAGGAGAAAGTATGAATGAACTGTCGGATAAATTAGAGTCGACAATCATTGATTTAAAACAGGCAAATTATAAATTACAGAGTGATATTGAACAGAAAGAGAAGATTGATGAGATGCGTAAAGATTTTATCTCTAATGCATCGCATGAATTAAAGACACCTATTGCACTTATTCAGGGATATGCAGAGGGCTTAAGTGAATGTGTTAATGATGATGCAGATTCAAGAGAGTTCTATTGCGAAGTAATCATTGATGAGGCGAATAAGATGAATAAGTTAGTTAAAAATCTCTTATCACTTAATCAGTTAGAATATGGAAGTTCAATGATTCAATATGAGAAATTCGATATAATTATGGTTATAAAAGGCGTGATTAATAAGCTTGATTATCCGCTTAAACAGAAAGAAGCAGTTGTGGACTTTGATTATACCGGGGAATTATTTGTATATGCAGATGAATTTAAGATAGAGGAAGTTATAACTAACTATCTTACAAATGCCATTAATCACCTTGACGAGAATAAAATAATAAAGGTAAATATTTCTCAAAATGATAAGAAAATCAGAGTTTCCGTATTCAATTCAGGCAAACAGATACCTGATAATGAATTAGAAAATATCTGGATTAAGTTCTATAAGGTCGATAAAGCAAGAACGAGAGAGTATGGCGGAAGCGGAATTGGTCTGTCTATTGTAAAGGCAATAATGAATGCACATAATAATGAATGTGGTGTGTTAAATAAGGAAAATGGAGTTGAATTTTGGTTCGAACTTGATACAGAATTATGTTGAACTTAGCGCCATAAAATGATAGAATAGATATAAGATATTTTAAATATTAAGACAATAAATGACGTTGCAGAACAGAGGAAGATATGAGATATAATAAACGTATAAAGTCGGTCGTAATGGTATGTCTTTTGTGTACGGGAATGGTAGCTTTAACAGGTTGTGATTCAATTGATTATACACCTGAACAGGAGGACGTTATTGCTAATTATGCGGCAAATATATTGTTAAGACATGATAAGAATTATAAAAGTGATTATATAAGTGAAGAAGAGACTACCTCAAAAGAAGAAGTTACTAAAGTAACAGAGGAGGAGACTACGACTGTCGATAATTCTGTTAATGGAGATGGTAATAGTGACGGTGCTGATAATGGTACTAATATAGGTAATGTATCTAGTGCTAATGATGTAACAAGTGCATTACATTTACCGGATGGAGTGACTGCACAGTATGTTGATTATGATGTAGTTGACCAGTATCCTGATGACAGTTCAGCAGATTTATTCGTAATGAAAGCTGTTGAGAACAGTAAGCTTTTAGTTGTTAAATTTAACATAACTAATACAACAGCTCAGGATATAAGCATTAATATTATGTCATCAGTTCAGAAATTTAAAGGAATAGTAAATGATGCAAAGAAATATAATGCACAGTTAACATTATTATTAGATGCTCTTAATACATATGAAGGTACTTTGCAAGCGGGAACATCACAGACATTGGTTTTGGTTTATCAGACACAGTTAGACGAGAAGAATGATGTAAAATCGTTATCGGTAGAGCTTACGGATACATCAGGAAATGAAAGTGTTCTGAATTTAAAATAGCATACTATATCACCTAGGAGGAAAAGTATATGGAGACAAATATTTTATTAGAAAATGGAACAAATGAATTAGAGATTTTGGAATTTTCGATTGACGGAAACTGTTATGGAATTAATGTAGCAAAGATTCGTGAGATTTTACCATATCAGACGGTAACACCTATTCCTAACTCACATACAAGTATTGAGGGTATATTTATGCCAAGAGATACAATGATTACAGTAATTAATCTTCCTAGGGAATTAGGGTTAAAAGAGAGTGCTAATACTTCCAATGATATGATGATTATAACTAATTTTAATAATCTCAATATTGCATTTCATGTTCAGTCAGTAATGGGTATCCACAGAGTTTCGTGGGCAGATATCATTACACCTGATAAGACAATTAATACTAAAGAATCAAGTATTGCAACCGGAATCGTAAAAATTAACGGAAAGATTATAATTATTCTTGATTTTGAAAAGATTGTATCAGATATTAATCCTGAAACAGGCCTTAAGGTTTCTGATATTGATGCACTTGGCGAAAGAAAAAGAAGTGATTCAACTATACTTATCGCAGAAGATTCAGCTTTACTTAGTACATTAATTGTAGATTCATTACATAAGGCAGGATATGTTAATGTTATAAAGAATGTAAATGGACAGGAAGCCTGGGATAAATTGTGCGAGATGAAGGCAGACGGTTCAGTATTAGATAAGGTAAAATGTATTATCACAGATATTGAGATGCCTCTTATGGATGGTCATCGACTGACGAAGTTAGTTAAATCTGACGAGGTACTCCAGAATATACCTTTAGTAATATTCTCATCACTTGTAAATGATGAGATGAAAGCGAAAGGTGCTTCGTTAGGTGCAGATGCACAGCTTTCAAAACCAGAGATTGGCAATCTGGTTAAGATAATTGATGGATTAATTAAATAGATATGACATAAAGGTCGGCTTGATTTAGTCCGACCTTTATTATGATATTCGCCAGGATTGTATTAATGTAGTATATAACATCCGGCTAATCTTATTCATATACTTAATAATTGCTTAGTAATTTTTTGTGATTGAATAGAGATTTTTAATAAATTGTATCTGTAGAATGGAGAATGAAATGAGCGACGAGACTAAAAGTGAAGAATATCTGGATAATCTGCTTAATTCATTGATGAATGAAGAATCAACTGAAGAGGATACAGATAATAATGAAGATATAGGACTATCAGACAGTGAAAATATTTTAAATGATGATACGCTTGATTCATCAATAGTTGACAGAGATATTGCAGCTAATATGTTTTCTTCTGATAGTAACATTAACATTTCGCCAGACACTTCTGATGATATGGCATTAAATGACAATAATAATATTGATTTAGATGATATCTTAGACGATGCTACAGAAAGTTCAGATATTGATAAAATTATGAATGAATTAAATACAATGTCTGATAATTCAGAAGATGAGGATGAAACAAAGAAGAAATCAAAGAAAAAGAAGAAAAATAAGAGAAGTAAAAAAGGTGATAGTGAAGCTGCAGATAATGATATGTCTGATATGAAAAATAGTATTAAAGATGCAGCAGATATTGATAACTCTGATATGAAAAATACTATTAAAGATTTAGCAGATATTGATAACTCTGATACGAAAAATATTATTGGAAATACAGATATTAATAACGAAAATACTAAAGTTAATACCGGGGATACAGATAATACTTCTGATACGAAAAACAATGTTGAAACTAAAAATATGTATACTGAAAAAGCGAAAGATGAGAAAAATGACGTGGATAATGAAATAAATAGTGATATAGATAGCAAAGATAAGAAAAAGAAGTCTCTATTTGGTAAGATTTTCTCGAAGAAATCTAAAAAGGAAAAGTCAGATTTGAATGAAATAGATGCTGATGAGATTCTGGATGAAACAGGAAGTACATCTGATGATATGGCAGATTTTGATTTGAATGAATTTGGCTTTAATGGAGATGCTGAAAGCATCTTAAGAGATTTAGATGAATTAGATGATATAGAGGATAAATCAGACAGTAAGAAGAAAGAGAAAGATAAGAAAGAAAAGAAAGAGAAAAAAGCCAAGAAACCTAAAAAAGAGAAGAAAATAAAACAACCAAAGATAAAGCCTAAGAAAGAAAAGGTAAAAAGACGTGAAGAGATAATCAGAATTTCGCCATTGGCTATAGTTCTTATGATTACGGTAATAGTTCTGTTAGTTGGTGGTATATATATAGGTTCTAATGTATTTTCATACAATAGTAATATTAAAGAGGCTACAAATAGTTACATTGATAATGACTATACTAAAGCATATAATTTGTTAGCAGGAATGAAGCTTAAAGATAAGGATAAAGATTTCTACAAACAGGTAGAGAATATAATGAAAGTAGAAAAACACATTAATGATTTTAATTCATTTATTACCATAGAGAAATATACATATGCGCTAGAGGCACTTATACGTGGAATTGAAAGCTATGACGAAAATATAGAAGCTTCTAAAGAACTTGGAACATATGATATTCTTGAAAATGAATTGAATGAGATTGATACCTTGTTAAAGAATTATTTTGGAATGTCAATTGAAGATGCCCGTACAATTATTCAGATAACTTATAGTGGAAATTATGCTAAAGAAATAAATGAAAGAGCAGCTAAGATAAATATAGCAGCGGAAGAATAAAGCATATAATATGGAGTAACAAATTTGTCTGAAAATCTAAAGGATGAAAATTTTGTATTGTCATACAGAAATAAATAAGCAATGAAGCACCACCAGAAAAATTAATATTTTCTGGTGGTGCAATTTACTATATAGGAAAATGTTGTCTAAAGTGTTGTAGAATATCGCAATCGATGTTATGTAGGTTGACTATTACACTAACTAATGAAATCTATTAAAAAGGGCACTTGATTTATCAAATGCCCTGGTGTATAATCTACTTAGAAAGGTTATCGGATGTGTTATCCGATTGCCCTCAGTTGAGACTATGAAATAGCATCTACTTTGGACGGTGGGATGCTATTTCTTTTTGTATCCACATAAAAATAAACCACCTGCTATGCAGGTGTGTTCCCGGTAAGCTTTAGCTTCAAGAAAAAAACCTCCAGTGCTATAA
>OMVQ01000113.1 GCA_900314555.1 uncultured Eubacteriales bacterium
CACTGGAGGTTTTTTTCTTGAAGCTAAAGCTTACCGGGAACACACCTGCATAGCAGGTGGTTTATTTTTATGTGGATACAATAAAAAGCTGTAATATTGAAAATTTAAACTTTCTAATATTACAGCTTTTTCACTACATCATATTATATAGTATTCTATATTTCGATAAAATTCACTTCATTACCATGTTCTTCTATAATTTTAACCAACTCATATATGTTTAAACATATTGTTGCAGTATTATCATTAGGATGAATACATATTATTTATCCCCTAATCGACTTTAGGACAACCTGACAGACTCTTTTCTATCTCTTCATCTGTTGGTATATAGTCACTCATTAATCCATCATTATATTTCTGGTAAGCGACCATATCAAAATAACCTGTTCCGGTAAGTCCGAACACGATATTCTTAGCTTCTCCTGTCTCTTTGCATTTCAAAGCTTCATCTATCGCAACTTTTATTGCGTGACTGCTTTCAGGAGCAGGAAGTATACCCTCTACTTTTGCAAACTGCTCTGCTGCCTTAAATACTTCTGTCTGCTCAACGCTTCTTGCTTCAATTAATCCGTCATGATATAACTGTGAAACTGTTGAACTCATTCCATGATATCTTAATCCTCCTGCATGATTTGCTGATGGTATAAAGCCACTTCCTAATGTATACATTTTAGATAATGGACACACCTTTCCGGTATCACAATAATCATATACATATCTTCCTCTTGTAAGACTTGGACATGAAGCAGGTTCTACTGCAATTAATTTATAATCTGCCTCTCCTCTTAACATTTCACCTGCAAATGGTGAAATAAGTCCTCCAAGGTTAGAACCGCCACCTGCACATCCAATAATCATATCAGCTTTAATTCCATATTTATCTAATGCAGCCTTTGTCTCAAGTCCGATTATCGACTGGTGTAATAATACCTGTGACAATACAGAACCTAATACATATCTGTAACCATCCTGTGATGTAGCTGCTTCTACTGCCTCTGAAATAGCACAGCCAAGACTTCCTGTTGTTCCCGGGAATTCCTCATTTATTCTTCTTCCGACATCAGTAGTCATCGATGGTGATGGTGTTACTTTAGCACCATAAGTTCTCATAACCTCTCTTCTGAATGGTTTCTGTTCATAAGAGACTTTTACCATATATACCTGACAATCTAAATCAAAATATGCACAAGCCATAGAAAGTGCAGTTCCCCACTGTCCTGCTCCTGTCTCTGTAGTTACGCCCCTTAATCCCTGCTTCTTTGCATAATATGCCTGGGCTATTGCTGAATTAAGTTTGTGGCTTCCTGAGGTATTATTTCCCTCGAATTTATAATAAATATGTGCCGGTGTTCCTAACTTCTTCTCAAGACAATATGCTCTTACAAGTGGAGCCGGTCTGTACATTTTATAGAAATTTCTTATCTCTTCAGGGATATCAATATATGCTGTTGTATCATCAAGCTCCTGTTTAGCTAATTCCGTACAGAAAATTCCTGATAACTCATCAACTGTTACAGGTTTAAGTGTCGCAGGATTAAGTATGGGAGCTGGTTTATTCTTCATATCAGCACGCACATTATACCACTGCTTTGGCATCTCATTTTCCTCTAAATAAATCTTATAAGGTATCTCTTTACTCATTTTTAAATCCTCCATTTCCGTTGGTACTCCATACCTCTGAATATCTTCATAAGATATACGATACATAGTAGTTTAATGATAACATAATTGGTTGTTTTTTCATAGTTATTATTTAAGTAAATGCTAAATATTTATAAGTAACGAATTTTTCTTATTATCATAATCTAATTATATACTAAAAAAGGGAGAGCATTATGTACAACAATTTTAACGCCTATCAGACTAATGACAGACGTGAGTGTCCTTGCCGTATGACACCTGTGCAAAGACCACACGACAATTGTTCTGACCTGCCTGTTGCAATGGCTTATGTACCATGGCAATATTTCACACAGGTCTATGAATTACCTATGGCTTTACAGGCAGGAACTATATTTCCTGAATTAAATAAACCATTCAGAGGTTCTAAAGGAGGTAAAAAGTGCGGATGCAGACAATGAATAGAAATCAATTGTTACAATGGATTAATGAAGTCAGTTTTGCCGTAACTGATATCTCATTATATTTAGATACACACCCTGATGATAAAGAGGCATTAGCATTCTTTATGAAATACAATGCCGAACGTCAGAAAGCCCTCAGATTATATAACAACCAGTTTGGTCCGTTATTGTTAGATAATATAACAAATACTAATTTCTGGAACTGGGCAACTGACCCATGGCCATGGGAAGGAGAGTGTTAACTTATGTGGAATTATGAAAAACGACTTGAATATCCTATTAATATTAAACAGACTGATCCTAAAGCAGCAATGTATATAATCAGTCAGTACGGAGGACCTGATGGAGAACTTGGTGCTTCAATGAGATACCTGTCTCAAAGATATACCATTCCTTATAGAGAGGTAGCCGGATTGCTAACTGATATAGGTACCGAAGAACTGGCGCATTTCGAAATGGTTGCTACTATCGTTCATCAGCTTACAAGAAATCTGACTCCTGAAGAAATTAATAATTCAGGATTTGGTAATTACTATATAGACCACACTCTTGCGCTGTGGCCACAGGCTGCCGGAGGAATTCCATTTAATGCCTGCGAATTCCAGTCTAAGGGCGACCCTATAACCGACCTTACTGAGGACCTTGCTGCCGAACAGAAAGCCAGAACTACCTACGACAATATTCTTCGTGTAATTAAAGATCCTGATGTAGTAGAACCAATCAAATTCTTACGTGCCAGAGAAATTGTTCACTTCCAGCGTTTCGGTGAAGCACTTAGAATAGTCCAGGAGCATTTAGACTCTAATAACTTCTACTTCTGCAATCCATCCATTGATAAAGAATGCGGTACTGAATAAGTTAGTTAAATATACCTTTAAATGCATTTACTAAATATATAATCTAAATGCTATATCTAATACATTTACTAAATATATAATCTAAATGCTATATCTAATATATTTACTAATATATTAGATAATTACCTTAAATAGATTTACCAAAAAATAGTTTTATCAAAAAGGCAACTTCTTAAGCTCATAATTTACTTAAGAAATTGCCTTTAGTCTTTTTATTTATATTTATAAATCAAACTTTGCACAGACATATTGTAACTTATATTCATCTGTTAAAATAAATTTGACAGATATAAATATTGAAATACCTCATAAGAATTGTGTAAATTTACTTAATACAGATAATAATTATTTTACCTTATTAACCTCATTTACATTTCCATTCATATAATCAGTTGCATTCTGAAGTGTTGTATTACTTATTGATTCTAATGCTTCTTCTGTCAGAAAGCCCTGATGTGATGTAACGATGACATTTGGAAATGATAACAGACGTGCTACAACTGAATTATCTAAGATATCATCTGCCCTGTCTTCAAATACATTGTTAGTCTCTTCTTCATATACATCTAATGCCACACCGAAGAATTTCTTAGCTCTTATTCCCTGAATCAAATCATTTGTATCAACTAATGCGCCTCTTGATGTATTTACTAAAATCACATTATCTTTCATCTTAGCAATTGTATCTTTATTAATCATATGATAATTGTCCTCTGTTAATGGGCAATGCAGTGATATCAGGTCACTTTCTGCCAGTACTTCATCAAATGACTTATATTCCACAAAATCAAGGTTAGGATTAACATAAGCATCATATGCTATTACTTTCATACCAAGACCCTGGCATATTTTGCACATTGCTGCTCCGATTTTACCTGTACCTATAATTCCTGCTGTTTTACCGAAGAAATTAATACCTGTAAGACCTGTAAGTGCAAAATTGTTCTCTCTTACCTTAATATAACTTTTATGAAGATGTCTGTTTACCGCAAGTGCTATAGTAATGGCAAACTCTGCTACCGCCTCTGGTGAATAACCCGGAACTCTGAGTACCGTAATTCCGTATTTATCAGCGGCTTCTATATCTACATTGTTAAAACCTGCACATCTAAGAAGTAATAATTTGATTCCAAATTCATTTAACTTCTCTAATACTTTTGCGCCGCAATCAGAACTTACAAATGCACATACGGCATCATATCCCTTAGCAAGTGCTACTGTTGACTTTGATAAATCAGTATCTAAGTATTCCACCTCTATATTACTAAATTTAACTAATTCCTTATCAAATGAATCTACATCATATTTCTTCGCATCATAAAATAATATTCTCATCTCTTACCTCCATTTCCCGCATTTTGAATATATGCGTATAAACTGCTTATATCTATGTAGTATGTAAATATTTATAATTAATATACAAAATGTATATTTTAAAATCAGTAATTATTACTGTTTTTATTATAATAGCATCCAACAATATTTTCGTCAATAGTTTTTTCATAATTTTTGCATCTGACACCATTAACTTGCACACAATACATCATAAATCAAGTGTTTCATAGACGGATATCCCATTTTAAGCATCTGGCATTGAATAACCCACAATAATAAAAAGAGAGTGGCTAATCTATACATTAACTAAATAACATATAGCTTTTAATCACTCTCTTTATAATATTAGCAATAATTACTATTTATTCTAGAAACCTACTGCCGTATTTAATATTTCATTTAATGCATTTCCACTACTCGTATGGCATCTTACAACTTCAGCATTACATTTTTCAGCTTCTGTTATTGCACAATGAACCATTTTGTGAGATACAGTGTTTGTAAAAAGTATAATCAGGTCAGGACTTCCTATCTTTGTACTGAGATTACCTGACATTTGTGTAAATACTTTAGCTTTACAATTATGCTCCTTACATATCTTTTTATATTGGCAGACCATACGGTCATGCCCACCTATTATAACTACACTCACTATAAACCTCCATTTTAAACTAATGCAGCTAACTGTTTACCAAGTTCTTCACATTCTGCGATTGCATCAGCATCAGGAGCTTCATTACAGATAAGTCCCTCACCGTTTAATACTGTTGCACCCGCAGCAGTCATTCTGTCTTCCCAGTCTCTCATCCACTGACCGTCACCCCAGCCATATGAACCAAAGAGTGCGATTGTCTTACCATTTACAAAGCCCTCGATATCCTGTACGAATGGTTCCATTTCAGATTCTTCTAAAACTTCAGCTCCCATTGCAGGACAACCCATTGCAAATGCCTTTGCATTCTTAACATCATCTACTGATGCACTGCTTACGAATACAACATTAGCTTCTTTACCTGCATCTGTTATACCTTTTCCAATTGCCTCTGCCATTGCCTGTGTATTTCCTGACTGTGACCAGAATATTACGTCTACTTTACTCATTTTTATGTCCTCCATTTTATTTAAAATAATTTTTATGTTGCATAAATGTCAATTATATCTGACATACTAAGCCCATTTGAAAGTAAATGAATCAATGTTTCCTCGGCGACTTTAAATTTATCAAATAATTTAACTTTGGCTTTCTGGTTCTCGTAGACTTTCCAATATCCGGAATATAAAAAGTTCTTACCATTATTCTCCACAAAACCAACTACGTCTTCTACAGGATAACCAAGTAACAATCCCATTTCGTGAGGAAAACTCTTATCGCCCTGCATATATGCCTCATATCTGAGACTAAATGTTCTAAGAATCTTTCCAATCTGTAACGACTTATAGCCTGCTCTTATAAATACATTTTTAACATTCTCATCTGACAGGAATTCTTCTAATTCATTTCGTCTGAACAGTAAAAATGTAGTTTTAGTTCTGGTCTGTATAAGTCTGTAATATGAAATTCCAGTACGATTTAGTATTCGTTTCACAACTTCCTCATTGCCTTTTGGAATAATCAAAAGATTTGAAACTTTAAGCCCTGTTATAAGCGGTGCACATTGTAATGCAAGCTGGGTTTCAATATTCTCTAAATCCATTCCCTTGACTATCTCGTATATTTCCTGACTCATAATGCCTCCATATTTCTGTTTAGTTAGTTTTATCTAACTAAAGTTTATTCTAGCTAATTATTATTTATTCGTCAAGTAGTCTAAATGATAAGAACTCTCAAAACCATATTCGGTTATGAGAGTTCTTATCATTTAGCTTTTTATTCAATTATTTACTTAACTAATGTTAAGTATACTTCAAATTATTCAACTATATTCAATATAATTATTTCTTATTAATTCAAAAGATTCTGCATACTCTTAAGACTTATAAGTAATGTTGATGTATTATGGAACAGTGCCGATGTCGTAGGCTGTATAATTCCACTGACACCTAATAATATAAGTCCGGTATTAAAGCCTACAATATTTCTGTAGTTCTTACTGATTCGTTTCATTAAGCTGTCACTTAACAGTTTAAGTGTAACAATATTATATAAATCATCAGAACCAATTGTTATATCTGCTATTTCTCTTGCTATCTCTGCTCCATCGCTTATAGCGATACCTACATCAGCGGCTGATAATGCCGGAGAATCATTAATGCCGTCTCCAATCATTATTACCTTTCTTGATTTAGCCTTTTCTTTTTCTACGAATTTCGCCTTATCTTCCGGAAGCACTTCTGAATAATATTCATCAACGCCAACTTTCTTAGCAATTACTTTGGCGGTTCTGTCACTGTCACCCGTCATCATTACGATTTTGCTGATTCCTGCTCTTCTAAGTGAATTAATAACTGCTTCTGCCTCTTCCCTTAACGGATCCTCGATACAGATTACGGCAGCTAAACTGTCACCTATTGCAAGATAGAGATGTGAATATTCATTTGGTAAATTCTTGAATAATTCTTCCTTACCCTCTGGAACAACACATTTTTCATCTTCAAATACGAAATGATAACTTCCGATAATAACTTTCTTATCATTTATCTTAGTTGAAATTCCATGTGCTACAACATATTCAACCTTAGAATGCATCTCTTCATGGTCAAGCTTCTTAGCTCTTGCTGCATCTACAACCGCATTTGCCATCGAATGTGGGAAATGCTCTTCTAAGCAGGCTGCAATTCTTAATAATTCATCCGGCTCATAGCCATTGAACGAAATAACCTTTGCTACAGTAGGCTGTGCTTTAGTAAGTGTTCCTGTCTTATCAAATACTATAGTATCTGCATTAGCTACTGCTTCTAGGAATTTACCACCCTTGACAGTTATATTATGCATACTTGCTTCCCTGATTGCAGAAAGTACTGAAATAGGCATAGCTAACTTAAGTGCACATGAGAAATCTACCATCAATACGGACAATGCTTTTGTTACATTTCTGCTTAAGAGATATGTAATTCCTGTTCCTGCTAAAGTATATGGAACAAGCTTATCTGCTATATGTTCTGCCTTACTTTCAAGTGCAGATTTAAGTTTCTCTGATTCTTCAATCATTGTCACTATCTTCTCAAACTTGCTAGAACCACCTGTTTCTTTAACTTTAACGGTAATTTCTCCCTCTTCCACAACTGTTCCTGCATATACGTAACTGTTTTCACACTTTCGTACAGGTGCAGACTCACCGGTAAGCGATGCCTGGTTAACCATAGCCTCACCGTCAGTTACCTGACCATCGAATGGAATTATCTTGCCCATTCTTACAACCACTTTGTCTCCGACTTCTATCTCTGAAGATGGAACTAACACTTCATTATCATCTTTAACCAGCCATACTTTACCGACATTTAAAGACATAGTTCTTGCTAAATCATCTACTGACTTTTTATGAGTCCATTCCTCTAGAAGTTCACCGATTCCAAGTAAGAACATTACAGAACCTGCTGTCTCAAAATCACTTCTGATAACAGATACACCGATTGCAGTTGCATCTAATACAGGTACTTCAATCTTTCTATGCCATAAGCAGTTAAGTCCCTTGCAAATGTATTTAACAGACTTAACGGTTGTAACACACGCTCTTACAGGATATGACAGAAATAATTTGCCTGCATATCTGAAAATAACTTTATTAACTAATTTTTCCTGATATTTAGCATTCAATTCTCTTCCTGAATTCTCAACTAATCCTGTAGGCACTTCCACTTCATCATATCTGAAGTGTTTAAGAAGTGTAATTATCTCTTCTCTGTCTCCTATATAATTAATTGTGGCATCAGAAGTTCTATCGTACACTTTTGCAAATGTGACATATTTATTATTATTTAAGTAAAAAGCTAATATATCAGCCTGTGCATAAGTCATCTTATTCTGAATTATGTGTACTCTTATACGACCTTTTATTTCATGCTTAATAATAAATTTCAATGTTTAAACCTCTTAAGAAATACTATTCTGCTTCAGTCTGTGCAGTTTCTTCGCTTTCTTTTTCTGTTACATCTTCTGTTGTATTATCAACTGCTTCGTCTTCTACAACTGCTTCACTTGCAGCTCTTTCTTCGTTAATAATCTTTGCTTCTGCTAAGATATCCTCTGCATTCTCCTGAATATTAGTTGTAACTTTCATTACAGTTTCTTTAGCTCTTAAAACTGCTGCTGTACAGTTAGTATATAGTTTTTTAGCATCTTTGCTTGAAAGAATCTTAATTCCTGCTGTACCGAATAATACGCCTGATGCAAATATTCCTGTCTTCTTTAAATCGATTTTTGATAATTTCTTTAACATAATAGTCCTCCATTCTGCAGATACAACATATTAGAATACTACCGACTAATTCAT
Source organism: uncultured Eubacteriales bacterium (assembly GCA_900314555.1). Lineage (GTDB taxonomy): Bacteria > Bacillota > Clostridia > Lachnospirales > Lachnospiraceae > Bovifimicola. Next base: position 8,710 of record OMVQ01000113.1, read on the forward strand.
AATAATCAATCTTATATTATTCTATATTTTACCGTTCTGCTAATAATATATTGTTTATAATGTAATTAAAGACCATCATCTGGTCTTTAATCGTTACATTATTTTATAATATATTTTATCATTTTTTTCAAGTTCTCTTCGACACTATTCAAACAAATTTCATATATTTTCCGCCCTATTGATAAACTTTATCAACAGGGCAGCTATTATGATATATTATACTTCTTTATTCTACATTTTTAAGTGCTTCATCCATTGGAACCTTCTTAATCTTTCTATACTGTAACATTGCTACAACAGCATATGATATAATTCCAATTACAAACATCTGAGGATATATCTTAGGTTCGATATAAAGCTTTATCCAGCCTGTCAATGATGACATCATACTTCTATATAATACCCTTAATATATATGTCGATAATACCATACCAATAATCATTGAGATAACTATCACAATTGATGTTGACAGAATATACAAGCCTGCTATTTCCCTGTTTTCATAACCTAATATCTTAACCATCGAGATAGATGTCGCATTCTTCTCGATTATAATCTTAGTCAGAAGATAAATCAGAAGAATAAATAATATGATTGCAAATATATTGATTAAGTTAAACATCTCTCCCATTGAAACTTTTAACTGTCTTGACACCTTAGTTAAGTCATCTTCAGTAATCTTTGTAAGCACATAATTATCATCTATATCTGTTAACTCTTCATTAGAGAAATATCCATTGAAGTATCCGTCCTGAACTTCGAATAATTCCCTGTAATAATCCTCATTCATAAATACAGCTAAAGACGATGGATATGTATAGATTCCTTTTATCTTAAATTCGTATTTTTTACCACTGTATTTATTATGCAATTTGAATTTATCACCCTTTTTAAGTAAATATTTATCAGCAAATGAATCAGAAATATATACTTCATCACCACTTAACTTAAGGTCAATGTATTTACTGTTTTCATTAATTCCATAGATACCTACTCCTTCATCACTAAACTTCTTTGATGAAATCTCAAGTGATGTATAACAATATTTTTCAGCATTTTCATTTTCAGTTTCAACAGGTGCTTTAAGTACATATTGATATTCAGAAATCATATTATCAAGTGTTTCTTTCTGGAAATGTGTTAAAAGAGGACTCATCCCCATGCCAAATATCAATAATACATATGCAAATAATATTCCGACAAAGAGTGTAACATAGCTTGGTATGTTCTGAAATATTATTCTAAGTCTGAATCTGTGAAGAAACTTAAAACGAGGTAAACGTACTGCTTTCTTCTTCTTAGACTTGGATAAGTCATGTCTTAAGAATTTAAGTGGTGAAAGCTTAAGTTTCACAGAAATAAGTAGCATATTTATTACAATCATTATAATTAAAGGTATTATTGTTGTCAGAACAAATGCTTCTGCATTCCATATTGTCTTATAGGTTGGAAGGCTGTAACTTCCATAATACATTGCTGCCATTATGTTTTTAAATAATGTATAACCAAGTATATTACCGATTACAGCAGCTATAAGCGTTGTTATAACAGGTAATGATATGTAATGTCTTAACAATTCACCTCTTGTATATCCGGAAGCTCGTAAAGTACCTATTACCGTAGCTTCTTTAGTAATTGTATTATTAGTAGTTACTGCGAATACAAATGCCAAAATCACTATAAGAATATATAGAAGCATAATCATCATTGCCTGATCGCTCCCCATATCTTCTCCGGTAAACTGTATTGCCTGATTACCATATCTTGGTATATATTTGATAATTGTTGCACTACTGTTTAATTCCTTCATAAAACCGTCTGATAACTTCTTTTCCTCTGTATCATTTTCCGGTTTATCATCATATATCCATGAATAATCATAATGTACTTTTACATTATCAAACGCTTCATATCCCTCTTTAGTAACAATTGCAACACCGAATTTAATCGCATCAAACATTACATCTCCGTTATCAGAGAATAATGCACTGTAGTCTGATAATGCCACAAGACCTGTAACTTTAAGCTTTCTTCCTGCTACTTCTATCTTATCACCTACAGATACCTTGTTATTATCGGCATACATTCTGTCTATTGCAATTTCATCAATATTTTCAGGCATCTTACCTTTCATAAGGCATACCTTATTAACTTCTTCTCTGTTCTTAAAGATTCTGAGTGTACTGTCAATTTCTCCATTCAGGTTATTATCTGAATCACACTCAATATAGTTATTATCATAAATTGCTACCCCATAGCTTTCTAATGAAGATATCAATTTATCATCAGCTTTTTCCATAAGTTCAAAGTTGCCATCTTCAATATTATACTTATCAAAGCTTTCATCATAAGCTTTTATCATACTTGAATCTGCCACTAAAAATCCGGATATAAGACCAATTGTAATAGTCATAAATAAGAAAATAACTAAATATTTTCCGATTTCACCCACAAATTCTTTTGGCAGTCTTTTGCGTAATGGATTTTTCATCATATCTTTCCTTTCCGAAATTAAGTCTTTTTCTTAACTTATTTTTCATAGTTCAACCTGACACTATAAATTAATTACCAGTCAAGCTCGCTTGCAGATATCTTTTCTTCATTTATATAAGTCTTTCGAATCTGTCCATCTCTAAGTTTTACTACTCTGTCTGCCATATTTTTAATTGCATCATTGTGAGTTACCATTATTACAGTTGTACCATACTTATGACTTACTTCCTCGATAAGTTTAAGTATCTCCTTAGATGTGTTATAGTCTAATGCTCCGGTTGGTTCATCACATAACAGAATATCGGGGTTTTTGACAATTGCACGACCTATTGAAGTTCTCTGCTGCTGCCCACCTGATAACTGGTTAGGAAGTTTGTGTCTGTGTTCATAGAGTCCTAACGTCTTAAGCAAATCATCAATATCTAAAGGATTATCACTAAGATATGCACCTACCTCGATATTCTCTTTAACATTAAGGTTAGGAATGAGATTGTACATCTGGAAAATATATCCTAAATGCTTACGTCTGTATTTAGTAAGAGTTTTCTCATCCATATCCTTTATCTTCTCACCATCTATTGAGATATATCCACTGTCAGCACCATCTATTCCACCGATTATATTAAGTAGTGTAGACTTACCTGAACCGGATGGTCCTAACAATACACAAAACTCACCTTTATTTACTTCAAAGTTAATTCCCTTTAAAACCTCTGTTTTATTAGAATCAGTTCCAAAACTTTTTTTCAAATCTTTTATCTCTAAAAACATTTCTTTACCTCACTTTCATATGAATGTCTGTTCATATGTGTATACTATCATCTTATTTTTCCATTGTCAATCAAAAAAGAGATGTTGATATTTTTTATAAACATCTCTTTTGTTTTAATCACATATACAAGGCTGAACCTCAACACTTTGTATATTCTGATTATTAATAATGTATCCGCATGCTTTAAGACCTTCTAAGATAACCTTGTTCCATTTATTTGCCGACAAATGATGTGTTGTATCATCATCTAATTTAATAACACACGCATCTTTTACTTCGCACGTCGAACCACACGCAATTTTATACATATTTTTTCTGCTTATGGCGCCAATTTCTTCAAGGGTATTAACCATTCGGTATACAGTTGCAGTTCCTATAGATGGTTCTATCTTTGATGCCTGATAATATATTTCTTTACAGCATGAGCAATCTTCATTTAATATAATATCCAATAAAATCAATCTCTGTTTAGTAATTCTACAACCGCGTTCTTTTAAACGATCTATCACAATTTCTCTTTGCATTTCTGTTCTGAGATAATTCTGTGAATCATTTTTATTTACTACCTGATTACATTTCTCCATTCCGGTTAATCTCCTTTCCCTATAGTTTAGTCATAGACATTTTCTTAATGGCAATGACCTCCACAATGCTTGCAGTCGCCTCCACATTGTATTGACTTACCATTTTTCTTATCTCTAACCATACTATAAATGATTAATCCAACTATTACTGCTAAAATAACTGCTACAAGAATTGTTCCCATAATTTCCTCCAATCCGAAGTTTACTAACTTCGAAAAAGCACACATTTACATTTTACAATCTGTTTAATCTTATTATTTATTTAATTTAGCACCATCGAATTTAAGTGTTTTACTTTCCTTATATGGTCTGAAGAGAAGATATAAGAATCCGATGATTAATAAGACAGCTACCACTGTTGCTATACCAAAGCTTATCTGTCCGGTAATTAATGCACCAATCTGGTAAATGCAAAGTGAAACAACATATGCAAGTAATGTCTGATATCCAATTGCGAACCAGAACCATTTTGTATTGTTCATCTCTCTCTTGATAGCACCCATAGCTGCGAAACAAGGTGCACAAAGGAGGTTGAATACAAGGAATGAATATGCTGCAATCTTTGTCATATTCTCGAAGTCAAGTACACCGAATACACCAACAACTTCTTCTTTGGCAACTAATCCCATAATTGTAGCAATTGTTGCTTTAATGTTGTTGAAACCAAGAGGTGCAAAGATAAAGCTTACTGCGTTACCAATCTTACCAAGGATACTGCTTTCAAGAGCTATATCAGGGTTAAATCCAAACTTGCCACCTTCGAAACCGAATGATGAACCAGCCCAGATAATGATTGATGAAAGAAGAATTATTGTTCCGGCTTTCTTAATGAACGACCATCCTCTTTCCCACATACTTCTTAATACATTTCCAACTGTTGGCATGTGATATGCTGGTAACTCCATAACGAATGGTGCAGGATCTCCTGCGAACATCTTTGTTTTCTTAAGTATGATACCAGAGCAGATAATTGCTGCGATACCTACGAAGTAAGCACTAGGTGCTACCCACCATGCTCCCTGGAATAATGCTGTTGCAATAAGAGCGATAATTGGTAATTTAGCTCCACAAGGGATAAATGTTGTTGTCATAATTGTCATCTTACGGTCTCTGTCGTTCTCGATTGTTCTCGATGCCATAACACCAGGAACACCACAACCACTACCGATAAGCATTGGAATAAATGATTTACCTGATAAACCGAATTTACGGAAAATTCTATCCATAATAAATGCAACTCTGGCCATATAACCACAAGCTTCAAGGAATGCTAGTAAAATGAATAAGACAAGCATCTGTGGTACGAAACCAAGTACAGCACCAACACCAGCTACAATACCGTCAAGGATAAGTCCTTTTAACCATCCAGCACAATGTACTGCATCAAGACCTTTTTCTACGAGTACAGGAATACCAGGTACCCAGATACCATAATCTGCTGTATCAGGAGCATCCTCCATGGCTTCGTCAACAGTTTCTGAAATATCATATCCTGCTTCTGTTAATGATTCACCATATGTACCATATTCTTCTTCAAATGTAGCATAATCGTCATCTTTAATTGCGCCAAGAATATTATCGGCACCGATAACACCTGCTTCATCTGCTGCTTTAACCGTTTCAACTACATCATCTGTCCAGATGTTTTCTACTGCATAGTCATTTGCTGCTTTTTCATAAGCACTTGAACCATTTCCAAATAAGTGCCAGCCATCACCAAATAAACCATCATTTGTCCAGTCTGTTACGAATGTACCTACTGTACTTACTGCAATATAGTATACAAGGAACATTATCGCTGCAAATATAGGTAATGCAAGCCATCTGTTTGTAACGATTCTATCAATCTTATCAGATGTTGTTAATGCTTTCTTCTTAGCTTTCTTTAAGCAATCACCGATTATGGAAGAAATATATACATATCTTTCATTTGTAATAATACTTTCTGTATCATCATCAAATTTATCTTCTAATTCTTTAATTTCATCATCAACTTCAGGAACGATATCTAATAAAGTCTGAATTTTATCATCTTTCTCAAGTAATTTAATTGCGAAGAAACGTTTCTGTTCTTCTGCAACTACATTTGCAAGTTTTTCCTCTACTTTAGTAATTACTGCTTCAACATCTTTATCAAAGCTATGTACAGGAGTAACTTTCTTCTTGCTGCTTGCTAAAGCAACTGCTTTCTCTGCTGCTTTCTGAATTCCTGTTCCTTTAAGAGCAGATATTTCAACTACTTCGCAGCCAAGCTTCTGGCTAAGTTTATCAGTATTAATTGTGTCACCAGTTTTCTCAAGGACGTCCATCATATTTATCGCCATAATTACAGGAATACCAAGTTCCATAATCTGTGTTGATAAATATAAGTTTCTTTCAATGTTAGTACCATCTACAATGTTAATGATTGCATCCGGTTTCTCATTAATAAGATAGTTTCTTGCTACAACTTCCTCTAATGTATAAGGTGATAAAGAATAAATACCAGGTAAGTCAGTAATTACTACATCTTTATGATTCTTTAACTTACCTTCTTTTTTCTCAACTGTTACACCAGGCCAGTTACCAACGAATTGGTTTGAACCTGTCAACGCATTAAATAATGTGGTTTTTCCGCAGTTTGGATTACCTGCTAATGCAATTTTAATTGACATAAATCTCCTCATTTCTGCGACACTACTTTAATTCAGATTAATTCGTTTATAAATGTGCCGCTATTATAAACTTCTGAATATATACTGTTATAACTTAACATCATTTTTAACAATATAACTTCCGGTAAATATACTCGCTGCAACTTTTATAATCTTTTATATATTACGCTTTATACATTACATATTACTTCCAGCCAATATCTCTACCACAATCAAAATTGTTCGTCATAACTTTCTAATGTACGTTTTGCCTTATTCGTGTTAGTAATAACTAACATAAAGGCAAAAAAAATTTGTTTATAAAATAAAATCTGTAAAACAGATTTTACTCTACTTCTATCATTTCTGCATCGGCTTTTCTTAATGACAATTCATAGCCTCTTACTGTTACTTCTACAGGATCTCCAAGAGGTGCAACTTTTCTTACAAATATTTCAACACCTTTTGTAATTCCCATATCCATAATTCTTCTTTTAACCGGACCATCACCTGTAAGTTTCTTAACTTTAACAGTTGTTCCGCACGCCACTTCTCTAAGTGTCATAATGCATTTCCTCCATTCTTGCCTCATTGTAAAGTATATAAATACTTTTTTATACAAATAACATATAAATGTTATCTTGTCATAATTGTTACAAAATAATAATACCTCACCACCAGTTACATTTATATGTAACGATGTTGGTAATTAATACTTAACTCTTTTATCTTTATTACATTTATTCTATTAAGTATTAGTTTCTTTATACCATTATTTTATTTGCCATATCTTTACCTATAGCTACTCTGGAATCTTTGACATTAACAATCATATTGCCATCGATTTCTGATATAACTGTTACTGTTCCACCAGCTACAAATCCAAGGTTCTCCAAAAATCTACGTGTTTCTTCTTTACCGCCAACCTTTTTAATTACATTAGGTTCGCCTGCATTGACCATTGTTAAAGGCATCATATCATCCTCTTTCTATATTGATAATATTTTTCAAAACTCTTTTTCTTCGAAAGTTAGTATAGTCTAACATTCATTAGGTGTCAATAACTTTTTTCACTTTTTTTCTACATATTTTGAATCTAATATATTGCGTATCTAATTTCTTCATAAATATATCTAATATTAATATATCTAATATTGTGGTTCCATATTATTGAGAAAATAAACACTATCTAATTTTAGAAATTTGTGGTATAGTATTACTTAATAATATGATATTTTAATGAATGTGAATTTAAAATTATTTAATTATTTAAAATAATAAACAAAAGGAGCTTTAATAATGAGAGCGTTTATAAACGAATCTTCTGAAAATTATCTAGAAACAATTTTAGTGTTAAGCAAGAAATTACCTGTTGTTCGTTCTGTCGATATTGCTAATGAATTAGGCTTTAAGAAATCAAGCGTAAGTATTGCAATGAAACATCTTCGTGAAAAGGAACATATTACGGTTACAGATGCAGGATACATATACTTAACTGATGCTGGTCGTGAAATTGCAGAAATGATTTACGAAAGACATGAGTTATTATCGAAATGGCTTGTCAAATTAGGTGTTAATCCTGAAGTCGCAGATGAAGATGCCTGCAAGATGGAACATGTACTTAGTAAAGAAACTTTCGAAGCACTAAAAAAACATGTGAATGGTACTGAATAAATAATATTCAGATTTCAAATTCAATGTAAATGAATACAAAACCCGGTTCGATTATGAACCGGGTTTTGTATTGCCACTCTCTATCTGCATATTTAACAGTTAGAAACAACTAAGAATGTTTAATAAGCTCTTATTTGCACTTACTTATATAAGACAATTTAACTGCGAATGACTTATTTGACAGATATATTTTTTCAAACTATTGCACTGAATTGCTAATTTGTCGATGCCAGTTTTTCGCTCTTTTGATTATTTGTATACATTCAATGCACAGACATTTAAACCAAAGAGTCCGTCTCTGACACACACTTGATTTATGACGTATCGTGTGTGTGAGTTATATGCCGCCAGATGCAAAAGGTCGGTGCAGAGGGGGGCATTTACTCACACCCGATTAAGGAATCTGAAAGCGTGTGTCATAGACGGACACCTTTGGCTTAAAGGTCTGTCTGGTGAATGTACACAAAATTTGAGTGAAAAGCTGGCATCTGACAAATTTACGCAATTCATTTCAGACAGTTCGAAAATATATATCTGCAAATATGTCATACCCAGATAAAATGCTTCTCCTTATTAGTAAGTACAAATAAGAGTCTCCTCACGCCACCCCTATTTCTAACTGTTAAAATATGCATCTATTCCATTTGCAATTCCACTCACAATCTTATTCTGGTAATCCTCTGTAGCCATTAATCCATCTTCAGTCGGATTAGACATATACCCCATTTCTATAATCGTGGTGGGTACGGATGCCCAGTTAATTCCACTCATAGTATCAGTTTCCCATACATATTGTTTTCTTGCACCTGTACTTTCGATATATTTATCTAATACGCATTGTGATAATTTTCTGCTTAATCTATAGATATTACCATTATAAGGATTAGATGGTGTCTGACATATTGTCATCGCACCATTTGTACTACTGTTCTCAGAACCATTAGCATGTATTCTGATAAATGCTTCTGCACCTGCATTATTTGCAATCTGCGCTCTTTCACTGTTACTTATATTAACATCATTTGTACTTCTTATCATTATGACATTATACCCTCTGGCTTCTAATTCTTTCTGTAATTTGAGCGCAACGCTTAAGTTAAGTTCATATTCAGCAAGTCCACTAACGCAACCTGCTGTTCCACTGCTTACTTTCGCCTTTACCTCTGATGCACCCGGTCCTACCGGTTCTTTTTCATTATTACCATGTGCCTGATGTCCGGCATCAATTGCTACTAGATGTCCTCCGGTTCTTGGTATGTATGAACTTGTCTCCTGTGCGGTTGTGACAGGTTCAGGTGTTGTTTCAGGCACCGTAGTAGTTGTGGGTTCTTCTGCCTGCGTTTCCTCTGTTGTGGTTTCTTTAGTAGTCTCTTCTAATTTCGTGGTTTCTACATTCTTCTCTGTTGTTTCTGTTATTTTCGTAGTATTTACTGCCTTTGCTGTACTACTGTCTTTTGTATTATTTTTATTCTTCTTATTACTTCCACAGGCAGCTAATAATACTGTCATTGTCACTAAAGCAATTAGATATATTAACTTCTTCATTTTTCATACCTTTCCTTATTTTCAGAGTTATAGGATAAAACGTGTTGATAACTAATTTTCTTTATATAATTGTACAAACAAATACAGGTCAAATATATGACCTGTATTTAAAATTTCTAAATATATTCTTCTTCTCTGAATGTAGCAAATGCAATATTCGTAGCATGGTCTGATACTCTTTCGAAGTTCGAAATTAAATCAGAGAATATTGCTGCTTTAGGACTACATTCGTTCTTAGCCATACGGCGTACATGATTTCTCTGCAATTGTTTTTCTAAATCATCTACTTCGTTTTCTAAGTCCATAATTTCCTTAAGATGTTCTTCATTTCTCTCAGTAAATGCTTCTAGCGCAAGTTTTACTTCCTTATTCATAACATCAAACATATGTTGTAATTCCTCTGCACCCACTTTGCTGAATTCAATCGATTCATTAAGCTTTGTCTGTGCAAATTCCGCAATATTTTCTGCATGGTCACCTATACGTTCAATATCACTTACAACATGATAATATCCAGCTATATTCTTCGTCTCACTTACCGGTAGCATCTGATTTATCTTAACTAAGAAATCGGTAATCTTCCTACTAAGGAAATCAACTTCATGTTCTCGTTCAAACACTTCATTAATTATATCCTTATTGCCTTTCATTAATGCCTCCATACTTCTTTCAAGGTTATAATTAGCAATCTCACCCATTCTCTTAATTTCATTTGTTACCTCTATCATAGCAATAGCCGGAGATACCGCTGAATCAAGACTTATATATTTTAATTCATATTTTTCTTTCTGTTCATCTTCGCCAGGTACAAGCCATTGTGTAAGTTTAACTATCCAGCCTGCAAATGGGAATAAGATAATAACCTGGAATACCTTAAATATAGTATGTGTATTAGCTACGGCACGTTTAGGATCAGCTGAAATAACATTAATCCAATGCTCAACATATCCACCAAATGGCAATAATATAAGTAACATTATTATAGAACCAATAATGTTAAACATAAGATGAATAAGAGCAGCTCTCTTCGCATCTTTCTTACCTGTAAGACCTACTAATACAGCAGATGTACAGGCACCAATGTTACAACCTAAGATAACATAGAAACACATTGGTAATTCTACAAGTCCACTTCCTGCCATTGTTACAAGAATACCTACTGATGCAGATGAACTCTGTAATATTGTAGTGATAACAAGTCCTACTAAGATTGCAACTAAAGGATTCTTAAGTGAACCAATCATCTTCATTACTGCGACAGAATCTTTTATACCTGTCATAGAATTCTTCATAAGGCTCATTCCTAAGAATAATGCACCAAAACCAAAAAGTACCTCACCGACTTTATTGACCGTTTCATTCTTAAAGAACATAATCATAACAACACCGGTAATTACAAATATTGGTGCAATACTATCTAAATCAAATGCTACAATCTGTGCTGTTACAGTTGTACCGATGTTAGCACCCATAATTACACCTACAGCCTGCATAAGATTCATAAGTCCTGAGTTAACAAAACTTACAACCATAACAGTAGCTGCACTTGATGACTGGATAATAGCAGTAAAAATTGTACCGACGATAACACCTATAAGTCTGTTCTTAGTACACCACTCTAAGATTGTTTTCATCTTAGAACCTGCTACTTTTTCGATTCCTTCACCCATAAGCTTCATTCCGTAAAGGAACAGCCCCAATCCCCCAAGCATACTTATTATCATTGTACTGCTCATAATTTTCCTTTCAATATACATATAGTTATGTATTTTCTAATATTCAATTATAGTATAGACATTTTTTCTCAAAAAAAAGCGTCCTTATATACAATAACTTATATTTCAGAAATAAACAAGTATAATTTTACCTAATTTTAAATTAGATTTCACATAAATTCATACATAAATTACAAAGACCTTTTACAGTTATATATTATATCTTAAAATATATAAACTATAAAAGGTCTTATAAATTCAAAAATATTCACAGATTATTTATGCATTCTGAATTCAAAATCTTCATCAGCAAATCTAAGCTGAGCTCCATGCGGAATAAAAATTTCTTCATCATTTCCTATTAACACTCTGTTTAAATATGTATGATTCTTCGAATTATTGTCTACAACGAAGAATTCTTTACCATGTCTTATAATATAAGCATGCTTATCATCAACAGCTAAGTTGCCTGATATACAATAATCAACATTTTCCTCGTCTTTACCAATATAGAATGTATCCTTATCAATCTTTATCTCCTGATTATTAGATAATCTGATAAGATATGGCTCTATCTCAGGTCTTGCAACAATTGGAGGAATTTCTTCTATTTTTTTATCATCTGCCTCGGATACTTCATCTATCTCTGTTGTCTCTTCAGTTACTTTTTCATCTGTAACTTCTGTATCATCTGATGTCTCTATATTTTTCTCTTCTGATTCAGATTGAATCTCTGCATCGCCATCATTAACAACTTCCTGCTCCGTATCTTCTTCTGGCTCTTTTTCTACATCTGCATCATTTTTATCTTCTTCTGTTTTGGCTTCTGTATCTATTTCATCTGTTTTCTCTTCTGTTTCAGATTCATTTTCTGCATATAACTCATCTACATTAACTTTATCATCTTCTGCCTCTGATTCTACAGTTGTATCATCTTCATCTTCTTCGTCCTCTTCATCAACCACTTCTTTATGTTCAAGTCCGAGCATATCTTCTAATTCATATATGAACTTGTCCAAAGTATATGATTTAGGATTAAGGAATGTGATAAGCTTACCTACATAATCACCATTTTCATCTAAATCGAACTGTGAACTGAATAATACGTTCTTAAAGAAATTACATATGTTACCATCATTAATAACTGTAAGTAATGGAAGACATAATAACTTAACATCTCCATTTTCAGGATTAACGTATATCTCTTTTCTCTCTAACGAAAATGATGTCCAGTTAATCATATATTCTGACGATTCTTTAATCGTATTTGCTATACCATAGAATACTTTTAATAATCTGTCTTTTTTAACATATTCACCAAGATATTCTTTCATTGTAACCAATCCGGTTATATCATATCTGAAATATCTGTCATTCTCCACCTGTACTGGCTGTACCGGTAAGAAACCCTCTATATCATTGTTAACCATCATACCTAATGTAAGATTGTCAATTCTGTCGTTAGATTTTAGGAGATATTCAGCAGTAACTTTTTCTTCATCGTTCTTTATGTTTAAATCTATCATATATTATTACCTAACCTTTCTGTAATCTTCAATATGTATGTAACTATTCAACGATCTGTCCAAATATCGCCATCTTAGACATTGTATCTAATACTCTCTGTTCTGTCTTCTCTTTAATGACATTAATCTCACCTATTACATTAACGTCTGAAAGATGTAATACACTACAATTTCTATTAACAAATCTGTTATAGAGTATATTAGCCTTCTCAACATAAGAGCAATCATTTACTTCATCATATTTTCTGATAATCTCAATATTTCTCTCAATATTCTTATTAGAATCAGGTAATCCGCTTCCCACAAATATAACTTTCTTAGCTACATCAAGAACTGAGAAATTAATCTTAGAAATTGCACTCTCCAAGTTAACTATAATGATATCATACTTCTCTAACTCTCCAATTGTCTCATATAACTTTTTGAATCCATTTTCCAAATACATAACTAATTCAAATGCACAATCTTCATTATTAATGAAGTCAAAGCCAAATTTCATATCTGTTATTATAGCTTTCTCTAAATCTTCTTTCGTAAGTTCCCCATTTGCTGCCTTAGTTAAAATATCACTAAATGGCACATCTGTTCTTGAAACATCGAAAAATCTTCTCATTGTGCTGAACTGTTTGAAATCAAGATATAAAATATTAGTGTCACTGTCTGCATTAGCTATACCAAGTGAAATACCTGCTGTCGTGCTGCCCTCACTATTTCCAGCCGAAATAAATGCATACACATCAGGAGTTCTACGTTTCTCTCTGATTCTTTCTTCCTCGGCTTTTCGCTCTTCTTCTAATCTCTTCTGCTCTTCTTCAGCAGCCTTTCTTTCAGCCTCTAATCTTTCCTCTTCAGCCTTTCTCTCTGCCTCAAGTCTTTCTTCTTCGGCTTTTCTTCTCTCTTCTTCAGACTTTCTTTCAGCTTCTAATCTTTCTTCTTCGGCTTTTCTTTCAGCCTCTAATCTTTCTTCTTCGGCCTTTCTCTCTGCCTCTTTCTTCTCAGCTAATAATTTATCATAGTTCTTGCCGATATTATATAACTCATTAGCAATATCCTTAACTTTCTGATACTTGCATACTACCGGTGTTCCATCTTCCTCTTTAACTGATTTTAATTCTGATAAATATACTACTGCACATTCCTCCGGTATCTGGGAAATATCGTAGTTAATCATCTTATTAATTGCAAAAACCTTTACTTCGTGTGATTCTATTACTGATAAAACATCTTCTGTACTGTTACATGGAAATACCTGTAATTTTTTAGAAAATCTTTCACGCAAAGCAACCAATACCCTGTTTTGATAGTTCTGATCCTGATCTAAAATTGCTACCCTGATTTGCATACTAGTACCTTTCCTTTTCTTTTATTTTTACACGAAACAACGTCACAAATTCATAATTCTATTTTATAAATTCGCCTCTGATATGTCAAGTAATATCTGCCTTTTTAGTGCGTTTAAATCAGAGAATTTTCTCTCTTCTCTTATGAATTTTATAAACTCAATTTTCACTTCTCTATCATAGATTTCTTCGCTAAAATCTAATATATGAGTTTCGACTACAATTCTTCCGTCATCTTTAACTGTTGGATTAATTCCGACATTAGTAATACTCTTAAAAACCCTTGAATCAATGTGTGTATTCGTCTTGTATACACCTCTTGGAGGCAGAATTTTATTCTCATCAGGACTTATATTAATAGTTCTGGTATCTATCTTTCTTCCATTCTGTTTTCCAGCTACAACCTGTCCTTTTATAAAATAATTATAGCCAAGCATTTTGTTAGACATCTCTATCTTGCCTGCTGTAAGATAGTCCTTTATATTTGAACTGCTGACCTTTTCACCATCTGACATAACATCATCTGCAACTATAAGTTCATATCCCGACTCGTCTGCATACTTCTCTAACATATCTACATTTCCACGTCTGTTTCTTCCAAAACAGAAATCTCTGCCTGTTACAATTACCTTTGCGCCCATTCTTTTAACTAACACTTCTCTAATAAAATCTTCAGGCTCAATTGCCATAGTTTCTTTATTAACAGGATAGAATACAAGATTATCTATACCTAATTCATTACATATATCAATTCTTTCAGCCTTAGTTGTCACACTTGGCAGATGTTTTATTCCTGTCGTATCAAATGAAAAAAGTACCGTTTCATAACCATATTCTTTCTTTTTCTCATTAATAATGTTAATAAGTCTCTGGTGTCCTAAATGAAATGCATCAAATTTACCTAATGTTACTGCCGAATTATTAACACAAATATCCTTTGTCTCATCATAGATATGCATATTCTTTCACACTTTCTCCGTTTCTGAGTATTAAGCCATAAACATTTTCTCAGGCTTATATAATCTACTTTCCTTATCTATTTTATATACTGCGTAAAATCGTCCCTCGCAATAGACTCTGTATAACAACTGATTATTGGCATCATCTCTGGTTTCATTACGTATCTGAGCTGCAATTCCATCAGTATTATCTGCATCTTTATCTGTTTCCATAAACATTTCAGAAGTTAATACATTTCCATTTAATAACAGCTTTTTAAATCTTTCCTTAACATTTAATTTCGGATAATCAAGAATATCCTCTGTTTTAATTAATATTCCCGATGCTTCTAATCTGTCATCTGCTACAATCTGTTCAATTTCTGAAAGTTTTACGCTGTCTGTAAGCTTAAATATACCTGTCTGAGTTCTTAATAAATATCCCATACAGCCATATACGCCTAGTTTATCGCCTATATCATTGCATAAGGTTCTTATATATGTTCCCTTGCTGCAATTAACTCTGATTCTTATAACAGGAAGATTTATTTCTAATATGTCAATTCCATATATATAGATATTTCTTGGTTTTCTCTCTACTTCAATTCCCTCACGCGCTAAATCATATAGCTTTCTGCCATTTACTTTAAGAGCAGAATACATTGGTGGAATCTGGGCATAATCCCCCTCGAAGCTCTTAATGGCATTAATTATCTCTTCCTCTGATAATTCAATTGCACCATTATATTTCTCTATAACTTCACCTGTCATATCCTGTGTATCTGTCTTTAAACTGAGAACTAACTCTGCTTCATAAGTTTTTCTCTTTTCCATTATAAGGTCACATAATTTCGTCGCATTTCCTATACAAATCGGAAGCACACCCTCCGCCTCCGGATCAAGTGTGCCTGTATGTCCAATTTTTTTAGTTTTTAATATACCTCTTAATTTTGCAACAACATCATGTGATGTAAAACCTTTTTCTTTATATACGTTGATTACACCATTAATATTATTGTTCATTCTAATCCTCATTTCCTAGCGATTTCTCATACTAGCCTAACTGTTTCTCTATCTGCTCTGAAATATTATTTATCACATCATATACTGTGCCTTTCATATTAAAGCCTGCTGCTCTTATATGACCACCACCGCCAAAATATGTTGCAATAGCACTTACGTCTACGATTTCATTTGAACGCAGACTTACTTTGTATTCAAGCTCTCCGACTTCATATAAGAATATTGCACACTCAACACCTTTAGTAATTCTAAGCTGTTCTACTATTCCATCTAAATCTTTATTAGTAATGTTATAGAAATCAAATTCACTTTTCTTTACTACCGAGAAAATACATTTGCCATCATAGAATAATACACTTTCAAGCAAGGCTCTTCCTAGTATCTGGTTCTGGACATAAGTCTTTGTATAGAATGTATTATCAATTATATTGGTAAATGGAATACCTTTTTCCATAAGCTTACCAGCAATTGTCATTGTAGCTGCCGATGTATTCGAATACTTAAACACTCCGGAATCGTGAATTATTCCAAGATATAAAGCACAAGCCACATCATAATCCACTTTATCCTCGTCTAAAAGTGTGTATACAACTTCACTTGCTGAACTTGCCTTAGGAAATACAATGTTATCCATCGCAAATTCTGTATTGCTTATATGATGGTCTATACATAATGTCTTTTTAGCATTATTAAAATATGGTTCAAACTCACCTAATCTGTCAATGTCACTTGAATCTAATGAGATGAATAAATCATATTCTTTGTCTCCATCATAACTGTTCTTAATCTCATCACTATATTTAAGAAATTTGAACTTATCCGGAATAGGTTCTAAATATAAATCAACTTTAATATCACTATACTGGTGTTTCAGATATGTATAAAGCCCCATACATGACCCGACGCAATCACCGTCAGGTCTTATATGTCCGCCCATACCTATCGTTTTCACATTTTCTAAATAGTCAGATATTTTATTCTGTTTCAATATCATTTTCCTCACCGTCATCTTTAATATCCTTATTTACTTCATCTATAAACTTAGACATATTGACACCATATTCAATTGACTGGTCAATAATAAAAATAATTTCAGGTGTATTTCTTAGATTAATTGTATGTGCAAGTTCTCTTCTTATATAGCCCTCTGCACTTCTTAATCCCTCTAATGTGCTTTTCTGTGACTCTTCATCACCTAATACACTTATATATGCTTTACACTGTTTTAAATCAGGTGAAACCTCCACAGACACAACACTTGTCATAGGATTAATTCTTGGATCTTTAATCTCACCTCTTATTATATTGCTAAGTTCACGCATTACTTCGCCATTAATACGAGTATTTTTTATGCTGTTTTTTCTCATAGACAAAACCCTGCCTTTCTATAATCTATCTTGGCACTTCCTGCATAATGTATGCTTCTACGATGTCGCCCTCTTTTACATCATTGAATTTCTCAAATACAAGACCACATTCATAGTTAGATTTCACTTCTTTTACATCATCTTTAAATCTCTTAAGTGATGCTAACGCACCCTCGAATATCTGCTCGCCTTCTCTTGTAATTCTTACGCTGCAGCCTCTCTGGAATACACCGTCAAGTACATAAGAACCTGCGATTGTTCCAACACCTGAAGCTTTAAATAACTGTCTTACCTCTGCATGACCGATTACTTTCTCTTCAAATACAGGATCTAACATACCTTTCATTGCTGCTTCCACATCTGCAATAGCCTGATAAATAACTCTGTATAATCTTAAGTCAACTTTTTCTCTTTCAGCTATCTCTTTAGCAAGATTATCTGGTCTTACGTTAAAGCCGATTATAATTGCATTTGATGCAGATGCTAAGATAACGTCTGATTCGTTAATTGCACCGACACCGGCATGGATAACTTTAACTACAACTTCATCATTAGATAATTTTGTAAGACTGTTCTTAACTGCTTCAACAGAACCCTGAACATCAGCTTTGACAATTAAGTCTAACTCTTTAAGTTCGCCTTCCTGTATCTGGTTAAATAAGTCATCTAATGACATCTTTGCTTTAGCTTTAGAACCCTCAAGAAGTTTTTCTCTTCCGTCTTTGATAAATGTTTCAGCAAAGTTTCTTGCCTCTTTATCATTTTCTGTTGCCACAAATACTTCACCTGCATTTGGAACACCATTAAGTCCTAAGATTTCAACAGGAGTTGATGGAGTAGCTGTATTAACTCTCATTCTCTTATCATTAACCATTGCACGTACTTTACCATAGAACGAACCTGCTGCAATTGCATCACCTACATGTAATGTACCTTTCTGTACTAATACTGTAGCGACAGGACCACGTCCCTTATCAAGCTGTGCTTCTATTACAAGACCTCTTGCCTTTCTGTCAGGATTAGCCTTAAGTTCGCATACCTCTGCTTCAAGAAGAATCATCTCAAGAAGTGTATCGATACCTTCTTTAGTATGTGCAGATACAGGAACAAATATTGTATCTCCACCCCAGTCCTCAGCAACTAATTCATATTCTGCTAATTCCTGTTTAACTTTATCTATGTTAGCGCTTGGCTTATCAATCTTATTAACTGCAACGATGATGCTTATTCCTGCTGCCTTCGCGTGGTTAATAGCCTCTACTGTCTGTGGCATTACACCATCATCTGCTGCAACTACTAATATAGCTATATCTGTTGACTGTGCACCTCTCATACGCATTGCTGTAAATGCTTCATGTCCCGGTGTATCTAAGAATGTAATCTGTTCGCCATTAACCGTTACTGTGTATGCACCAATATGCTGTGTAATTCCACCGGCTTCTTTAGCTATGACATTTGTCTGTCTGATTGCATCAAGAAGTGATGTTTTACCATGGTCAACGTGGCCCATAACACATACAACAGGTGGTCTCTTTACTAACTTGCTTTCATCTTCTTCATCTTCTCTTAACAATTCTTCGATGATATCAACTTTTTCTTCCTGCTCTGCAATAATATCATATTCTAATGCTATCTCCTGAGCTGTATCAAAATCAATTTCCTGATTAATTGTAACAATCTGTCCCTGCATAAATAATTTCTTAACAAGTGCAGATGGCTGAATCTTCATCTTATCAGCAAGTTCTTTGATTGTAAGTGTCTCTGGAAGAATAATCTCTTTGATTGTCTCTTCTTCTTTCACAGGCTGCTGTTTAACAGGCTGTGAATTGTTATTCTTTCCATTATTTTTACCATATGAATTATTGTTATTCTGGTTATTATTTCTGTTGTTACGGTTATTCTGATTATTTCCGTTATTACGGTTATTACCATTATTCTTATTGTTCTGGTTGTTTCCGTTATTATTTCTATTCTGATTATTATTTCTGTTATTCTGATTGCCGTTCTGGTTATTATTCTGATTGTTTACATTATTGGAATTTCCACCATTGTTCTTATTCTTCTGGTTATTTCCATTATTCTTATTGTTCTGGTTGTTTCCGTTATTATTTCTATTCTGATTATTAGAATTAAAGTCATTTTTCTTATTCTGACCGTTGTTCTTTTTCTTTCCTGCATCAGAATTATTTGCACTGTTCTGTGGGTTATACACCTGGGTTATATGTGCTTTTTTACCATCATTATTATCTTTTGATGCATTTTTCTTATCTGTATTTGATGCTTCTTTTGAAACATTCTTCTCATCATTTACTGCTTCTTTTACTTCTTTTTTCTTATCTGCCTGTTCATTAACGGATTTTTTATCTGTTTCTTTATTCTCTACCTTATTATCAGGTTTCTTATCCGCTTTAACATTTCCTGATTTCTCGCCACCTTTACCATTCAATGCACTTACAGCCTTTCTGGCTCTGTCAGCCTCTTCCTCTGTAATTGAACTTGTGTGACTTTTTACTTCTATTCCATTATCTGCTAAAATCTGCTTTAATACCTTATTATCTAAGCCAAGCTGTTTAGCAAGTTCATATACTCTAATATTTGCCATTCTTCTACCTCCGTTAATTTTGTTCTGCATTTATTTTGTTCACGATCGCTTTTGAAAATCCTTCATCTAACAGCGCTAAAGATGCTCTTGTCTCTTTACCCATCGCATTACCTAATAATTCTTTATTTCCATAGAAATATATTGGTACTTTATAAAATGTGCACATATTCGTAAACATCTTCTTAGTATTATCTGATGCATCATCTGCCACGATAACTAAATACGCTTTATTAGACTTCACCATTTTTTCAACTGAAAATTCTCCGCTTGCTACTTTACCTGCCTTTGTAGCCAGGCCAATCATTGATAACACTTTGTTTTGCAATGCCCTGTACTTCCTTTCTGTATGAATTCTCCGTATAAACTTTGTAACATATATTTAATTATATGCTTCCTCTTAACAAGTCATATACATAATCATCAATCTTCATTTTGAATGAGCGCTCAAGGCCATGGTTTTTAATGCTTTTTTCTAAACATTCCCTAGAAGAACATATATATGCACCTCTGCCATTTTTCTTGCCTGTTTTATCAATAATAATTTCATTCTCTGCTGTTTTAAGTACTCGTATCAGTTCTTTCTTAGGTTTCATCTCACCGCAACCTACGCACTGACGCATTGGAACTTTCTTTGTAAAACTCATATATACACCTACTTTTATTCTTCGCTAATATCTTCTGTTACTTCTGAATTCTCGTTCTGCTCCTCAGCTTCTTTAGCAGCTTTTGCCTGGCTTTCACTCTTAATATCAATCTTAAAGCCTGTGAGTTTCGCAGCAAGTCTTGCATTAATTCCCTCTTTACCTATTGCAAGTGATAACTGGTAATCAGGTACGATAACTGATGCTGTCTTTGCTTCATCATCTGCAACTACTGAAATAACTTTTGCAGGACTAAGTGCATTCTCAACATAGTTAGCTGCATTCTCGCTATAAGGTACTATATCTACCTTTTCACCTCTTAATTCATTAACGATTGCATTAACTCTTGCTCCGTTAACACCTACGCATGCTCCTAATGGATCTACGTTCTTATTATTAGATTTAACTGTAATCTTACTTCTTACACCAGGTTCTCTTGAAACACTTACGATTTCAACTGTACCGTCTCTGATTTCTGCAACTTCTGCTTCAAATAAACGTTTTACAAGGTCAGGATGTGTTCTTGATACACAGATTTTTGGTCCCTTTGGTGTCTCCTTAACTTCAGTAATGTATAATTTAATACGTTCTGTTGGCATAAATTTCTCTGTCTTAACCTGTTCTGATTCAAGAAGTACGGCATCAGCCTTACCTAAATTAATACTAATATTCTTACCATTTATTCTCTGTACAATACCTGTTACGATATCCTTTTCCTTAGCATAATACTGGTCATATACTACTTTTCTTTCTTCTTCTCTTATCTTCTGTAAGATAACGTTCTTCGCATTCTGTGTTGCAATTCTTCCGAATTCTTTAGAATTAACATCAACTTTAATCTCATCACCGACTTCGCTGTTTATATCTATCTCTTTTGCTTTAGCTAATGAAATCTCACATGATGGGTCTTCAACTTCTTCTACAACTTTCTTAGTTGCAATAATCTTGAAATCTCCTGTTTCTCTGTCTACAGTAGCTTCTACATTATCACATTTACCATAATGGTTCTTATAAGCCATTAATAATGAATTCTCAATAGCTTCAAAAAGCACTTCTTTATTAATGTCTTTCTCCTTTTCTAATATTTCTAATGATTCAATTAATTCTCTGTTCATTTCTATCAATCTCCTTTTCTATATTTAATAAATTCATATGCATTTCCATACTTATATCTATATTCAGAATATACTAGCAAAAAATAATCAGATATTTTATAACTGCATAATTAAAAATCTAATGCAAGTCTTACAAGTGCTATTTCGCTTCTTTTAAATGTAATCTCTTCATCATTATCTTCAATTACTATCTCTTCTTTATTATATGATTTTAGAAAACCTCTGTAATCCTTAGTACCATCTTTCATTCTGTAAAGTTTTATCTCTACATCTTCACCTAAGCTTCTCTCAAAATCTTTATCTTTCTTAAGTGGTCTGCCAAGTCCCGGCGAGCTTACTTCTAATATATATGCATCATCGATAAAATCTTCCTCATCGAGCTTATCGCTTAATGCCCTGCTTATTAATTCACAGTCATCAACATTTATTCCACCCGGTTTATCGATATAAACTCTTAAGTACCAGTTACTTCCCTCTTTAACATATTCAACGTCTACTAATTCGAAGTTGTTCTGCTCAATAAGAGGCGTAACTAACTCTTCAGTCTTTGATTCGTATAAATCTCTTTTTGACATATTCTTTAATCACTCCTTAATTTTTTGCCTTTACAAACATTAGAGAGTGGACTTGCTTGCCCACTCTCTAAACATAATTCACTATATCATATATAGAGTATATCACTATACCTATAATAATGCAAGTAATTTTTACCCTGTTTTCATCCTCCATACTTTCTCCATGCTTTCAACTGGCTTTAAAACCACTATAACCTACTAAATATTATCATGTTTTTTCAACAAATCAGGGCGTCTTTCCTTAGTCCGCTTAAGAGATTCTGCTTCTCTCCACTCATTTACTTTCTTATGGTCACCTGATAACAGCACATCAGGAACACGTTTCCCCATAAATTCAACCGGTCTTGTATACTGCGGATATTCTAATTTATCTTCTGCAAATGACTCATATTTAGCAGATTCATCATTATTAAGAACTCCATCCACTAATCTTGATATTGTATCAACCATAACCATTGCCGGAAGTTCTCCACCTGTCAGGACATAGTCACCTATTGAAACGTTATCAGTTACTATCATTTCTAAAACTCTTTCATCGATTCCCTCATAATGTCCACATAAGAATACTAAATCTTCTTCTTCGGATAATTGTTCTGCCATTCTCTGGTTAAACACGTCACCCTGCGGGGTCATATATATAACTCTTGGTTTCGTATCTGTTACCTGACTAATTTTCTCTTCTATTGATTTATATGATAAATATACCGGTTCCGCCTGCATAACCATACCTGCACCACCGCCATAAGGATAATCATCTACCTTATGATGCTTATTAGTCGCAAAATCTCTTATATTTACAACATTTAACTCTATATTACCATTTTTAATGGCACGACCGATTATGCTTGTATTTAAACAATCCTCAACCATCTCAGGAAATAATGTTAATATGTGAAATCTCATAAATCTATTAATCCTTCCATAATATGTACTCTCATTATTCCCTCTTCGATATTTACATCTTTAATGCATTCCTTAATTGCAGGCAGAAGAAGTTCTTTTCCTCCAAATTCTTCATTTGCTTTTACTTCATAAACATCATTTGCACCTGTCTGTAATACATCACTAAGTATTCCGACTTCCCTGTCATCATCACTGATAACTTTTAATCCAATTAAATCTGCAATATAATATTCGTTTTCTTCAAGTGGAATTGCATCCTCTCTTGTTACATACAAGTCCATTCCTTTATATTTTTCAACATCATTTATATCATCAATGCCTTTGAATTTAACAATTACAAATTGTTTAAAATATCTTGCACCGCTAATTTCTAATTCTATTAATTCACTTGTGGAATTACCTCTTAAGCCTTTTTTACAAAAGTCTACATATACTTTCTTAAGCTTACTAAATCTTTTAGGTTCATCTGTTGTTGGATATACTTTCACTTCCCCTTTAATACCATGAGTTGATGATACAACTCCGACTCTGAACATATCACTTGTTTTATCCATTCTTACCTCCATTTATTATATAATAGAACTGTCATGGTGTATATCACATATCCAATGTAGCACATAGCAATCCTTTTAATCTTAATCAGGTATTTTACCCTGATTATAATTGTCATTTTAATATCATACAACAAAAGCTATCACAAAACAAATATTATGTGATAGCCTTTTATATTACTGTACTATTTCAACAATAACTTTTTTGTTCTCTTTAAAAGCTGCGGCTTTAACAACAGAACGAATTGATTTAGCAATACGTCCTTGTTTGCCAATAACTTTTCCCATATCTGATGGGGCAACCTTTAATTCAATAACTGTTCCCTTTTCATCTTCATGTTCAGTCACAACAACTTCATCAGGAGAGTCAACTAGTGCCTTTGCAAGTATTTCTACTAATTCTTTCATTACTACTACACCTCCACTAGCCACTATTTTTCAATACCAGCCTGTTTTAATAACTTAGCTACTGTGTCTGTTGGCTGAGCACCATTGTTTAACCATTTCTGTGCTAATTCAGCATCAATCTTAACTGCACTTGGTTCAACATTTGGATCATAAGTACCGATTTCTTCGATGAACTTACCATCTCTTGGTGATCTTGAATCTGAAACTACTACTCTATAAAAAGGAGCTTTTTTCTGTCCCATTCTTCTTAATCTAATCTTTACTGCCATTGTCTTTTCACCTCCTTAGTTTTTTTATGTGTATGTTAAAAAGGAAGTCTGAATCTGCCTTTTTTACCACCTTTTTTGCCCATCATTCCGGACATCTGCTTCATAAGTTTCTTACTTTGTTCATATTGCTTCATAAGCCTGTTGACCTCTGCAATATCAACACCTGCACCTCTTGCAATTCTGTTCTTTCTAGATACATTAATAATTGCAGGATTACTTCTCTCTTCCGGTGTCATAGAATAAATAATTGCTTCTGTTCTGCCTAATACTTTTTCATCAGGCATCTGAGCACCTTTTAGCTGATCACCCATTCCCGGAATCATACTAATAATATCTTCTAATCCACCCATTTTCTTAATCTGCTGCATCTGTTCAAGATAATCGTCAAATCCGAATTCAGCTTTCTTGAATTTCTTCTCTAACTCTTTAGCCTTCTCTTCATCAACAACAGCTTCGGCTTTCTCTATCAGTGTGAGTATATCACCCATACCTAATATTCTTGAAGCCATTCTGTCAGGATAAAACTGTTCTAAATCTGAAAGTTTTTCTCCCATACCAATATATAAAATAGGCTTTCCTGTAACTGCTCTGATTGACAGTGCAGCACCGCCTCTGGTATCACCATCTAATTTAGTAAGGATTACGCCGTCAATTCCAATCTTCTCGTTGAATGTTCCGGCTACGTTAACTGCATCCTGACCTGTCATGGCATCTACTACCAAAATAGTCTGGTCAACTGTTACGTTTTCCTTAATCTCTATAAGCTCGTTCATCATATCTTCATCAATATGTAAACGACCGGCTGTATCGATAATAACGACATTATTGCCATTCTTCTCAGCATGTTCAATTGCCGCTTTTACAATATTCACAGGCTTATGACCTGTTCCCATTGCAAATACCTCTACGCCCTGCTTCTCTCCATTTATCTGTAACTGTTCAATTGCTGCTGGTCTATATACATCACATGCAGCAAGTAAAGGCTTTCTTCCTTTAGCTTTAAGCTTTCCTGCTATCTTAGCCGTCGTAGTTGTCTTACCTGCACCCTGAAGACCGGTCATCATAATTACGGTTATCTCATTCTGTGGTCTTAACTTAATCTCAGTTGTCTCACTTCCCATTAATGAAACCATTTCTTCATTAACAATCTTGATAACCATCTGTCCCGGAGTAAGACTTGTCATTACTTCCTGACCTATAGCTCTTTCCTCTACAGACTTGACGAACTTCTTAACAACCTTAAAGTTAACATCAGCCTCTAATAAAGCCATCTTAACTTCCTTAAGTGCTGCCTTAACATCTGCTTCTGAAAGTTTTCCTTTGCCTCTTAAGTTTTTAAATATATTCTGAAGTTTATCTGATAAACTTTCAAATGCCATACTATTCCTCCATATTGAAGTTATATTTCACTAAGTATCTTGTCAGAAATACTTATAATCTCATCAATTTCTTTCAAGTTATTATTAACTTTACATTCGTTAGAATATTTCTTAATAAGTTCAACATCTTTCTTAGTCTGCATAAATCTTTCAACCAAGTGCAACTTATCTTCATAATCTCTAAGTATCTTATCGCATCTTTTAATCAAATCGTGTACACCCTGTCTGGAAATACCCTCTTCTCTGGCAATCTCACTAGGCGACATATCATTAAATACAACATCTTCATATATATTCTTCTGATGTTCAGTAAGCAATTCACCATAGAAATCATATAACATTGACTGTTCAACTATCTTAATCAAGTCTATCCCTCGCTTCGTCAAGTTGCTTTACTTGACATAGTATATAATACAAGAAAAGATATGTCAAGTATTTTTTCTTGACATCTTACATATTTTACATCTCAAACTTCATAAATATCGAATTGCTCTATCATCATATATCAGACAAACTTTGTATATATGAATATTTAAACATATGCTTCGAATTGCTAATTTGTCGGTATCATCTTTCTGCTCTTATGATTATTTGTATTCATTCAATGCCCAGACATTTACGTGGAGTTATCCGTCTCTGACACACACTCGATTTATAACGTATCGTGTGGGAGTTTATGCCGTCATATGTAAAAGGGCGGTGCAGTAAATTTCCGTTCAAGCGAAGCGCGTTTGATTTACTGCACCGCAATAATCTCTACAGATGACGGCATTTACTCCCACTAGATTAAGGCATACGAGAGTGTGTGTCATAGACGGACAACTTCGCTAAAATGTCTGTTCAGTGAATGTATACAAAACTTGAGCAGAAAGATGACACCTGACAAATTTACGCAATTCTTGCAAAAGTTCAAATATTCATATATACAAATTTGGCTGCATACAGATTATCTGGTTCAATTCGATATTTATGAAGTTTGAACATATAATACAAAAGATATGCCACTTAACTGACATATCTTTTTGTATTATATACTTATGAAATTATAAACATATTTTTGCCATAATTTTTGGCTTCATAGAGATTTCTGTCAGCTTTCTTATAGAGTGACTCTGTCTCTTTGCAATTCTTATCTACAATAGTTGCACCTATACTGCATTGAATATTTAATACTTCATCACTTTCTGTATATTCAAATCGTATACATTTAAGTATTCTTTCAATTCTCTTTTTGGCTTTCACGATATCATCGCATTTCTTAAGAAGAAATACGAACTCATCTCCTCCTAATCTTCCGACAATATCATCATTATCCACATTTTCGAATAACAAATCAGCGACTCTCTTAAGTACCTCGTCACCAGCCATATGTCCAAATGTATCATTTACATTCTTAAAATCATCTATATCTAAGATGCCATATACACTGTTTTGTTCTCTTTCTTCATTTAAGAATTCTTCTATCCTGCTGTTTAAATACTCTCTGTTGTAAATATGGGTAAGTGAATCTCTCTGTGACTTATGTATAAAATCTAATTCAAGCCGTTTACGGTCATCAATATTTCTAAACATTACGAAGATACTGTCTATGTTATCTAATCTTTCATTTGGAATAAAGACTACCACCATTCTAAGCCATATATAATCTTTTTCCTTATTCTTGATTCTTATATCATCTTCTACAACATATTTACCTGATTTGATACGTTTAAATATATCATTGCTTCTAAATATATCTAATAATTCCGTATCCTCTTGCAGAAGCGAATTACTACACATATGCCAGAACCACTGATCCTGGTTTGTAAAATGAGTTTTCACCCCAAATAAGTCGTAATATTTATCCGGATCATAATAAAGTTTATTTTTCACATTATCATATATGATTACTACATCATACATACAATCAAGTAGTTTTCCATACACCGATTGAAATCTGCTATCATTTGTTAAATCACCTTTGAAAATATTATCTTCCGGTAAATTCATACCTTTATCCATTTACTGTTTTCCCTCCGTCATTTGTATATACAGATTATGGTATCCTGGGTTTAACAAATATAATCATTAATCAGAACTGTCTATATGACTTATAATACAGGCACCTCTAATTTAGGATTATATCCTTTCTTCTCTAAAGCTTTAATGATTTCTGCCTTATGTTCATTTCCAAATGACTCAAGTGTAATCTTAAGCTCTACTGCTGCATTTCTGTTAATGCTTACGAACTGGTTATGTTCAAGTTTAACGACATTTCCCTGTGCCTCTGCGATAACATTTGCAACCTTAACAAGTTCGCCCGGCTTATCAGGAAGTAAGACAGAGATTGTGAATATTCTTCCTCTCTCAATAAGACCATGCTGAAGTGTTGATGACATTGTAATAATATCCATGTTACCACCACTAAGTATTGATACGACTTTCTTCTTCTTGAAATCTAAATGTTTAAGTGCTGCTACAGTAAGTAAACCAGAGTTCTCAACTACCATCTTATGGTTCTCAACCATATCAAGGAATGCAACTATTAACTCTTCATCAGGTATTGTAATAATATCATCAAGGTTCTTCTGGATATATGGGAATATCTTTGTACCCGGTGTCTTAACTGCTGTACCATCTGCAATAGTATTAGCACTGTCTAATGTTACAACCTTGCCTGCTTTCAATGAAGCTTTCATACAGCTTGCACCTTCCGGCTCTACACCGATTACTTTGACATTTGGATTTAATAATTTTGCAAGTGTACTTACACCAGTTGCTAATCCGCCACCACCGATTGGAACTAATATATAATCAACTGTTGGAAGTTCTTTAAAGATTTCCATTGCAATTGTTCCCTGACCTGTTGCAACGTCTAAATCATCAAATGGATGAATAAATGTTAATCCGTCTTTTTCTGCAAGTTCATATGCTTTTGCACATGCTTCATCATATACATCACCATGTAATACAACTTTAGCACCATAGCTCTTTGTTCTGTTAACTTTCATAAGCGGTGTTGTAGTAGGCATTACGATTGTTGCAGGTACACCATATAATTTAGCTGCATAAGCTACACCCTGTGCATGGTTTCCTGCTGATGCAGTAATAAGACCTTTCTTTCTGTCCTCTTCATTTAATGTACTGATTTTATAATATGCACCTCTTACCTTATATGCACCCGTAAACTGCATATTCTCAGGTTTAAGATATACTTTATTACCTGTCTGTTCACTAAGATAATCACTATATACAAGTTTTGTCTTTGTGATTACTTTTTTAACTACTTCTGTTGCTTCTTCAAATTTCTCAAGTGTCATCTTATCCATATCTCTATTCTTCTTTCTAAATATTTTTATTCATTTGATGAGTCTGTATCAAATAATGCATCAACAAAACTGTTAGCATCAAATTTCTGTAAATCTTCGATTTTCTCGCCAATTCCAATATATTTGACAGGAATTCCAAGTTCTGACTGAATTGCCACAGCGATACCACCCTTGGCAGTACCGTCCATTTTAGTAAGGATTACTCCTGTTATATCTGCACATTCCATAAACTGCTTAGCCTGTGCTAATGCATTCTGTCCTGTTGTCGCATCTAATACTATGAAATTTTCTCTATATGCTTCACTATATTCCTTTTCAATGATTCTGTCAATTTTTTTTAGTTCAGCCATAAGATTTTTTTTGTTATGAAGTCGTCCTGCGGTATCGCAGATAAGCACATCTGCTTTTCTGGCTTTTGCTGCCTGAATGGCATCATATATAACTGCTGCTGGGTCTGAACCCTCCTGTTGTGCAATTATATCTGTACCTGCTCTGTGTGCCCATTCTGTAAGCTGTTCAATGGCTGCTGCCCTGAATGTATCTGCTGCTGCCATTATTACTTTCTTGCCTTTGCCTTTTATCTGTGCTGATAATTTACCAACCGAAGTAGTCTTACCCACACCATTTACACCGATAACAAGTACAATTGACTTTCTGTCCTCGAATTCATAAGCATTCTCGCCTATATCCATCTGCTCTTTAATACTGTCGATTAAGAGCTGTTTACATTCCTTTGGATCTTTGATTTTGTTAGCTTTAACTTTCTCTTTTAAATCATCAATAATCTTCATCGTAGTGGCAACACCTAAGTCACCCATTATAAGTATCTCTTCGATTTCATCATAGAAATCATCATCAATACTTGAAAATCCGCTAAATATATTGTCAATTCCGGATACAATGTTATCTCTTGTCTTAGTAAGTCCTGATACTAACTTTCTAAAAAAGCCTTTCTTTTCTTCACTCATATAATTCTCCATTCCGCAGGCACAAAGTGTCGGAGGAATCGCGAGTCAAATGTCAGATTTGACTCTGCGATAGATGCTAAATGTGGTGCCTGCAACACATTTAGCCGTGCGAAAGAATTGGTGCATCAGCACAATTCTTTCACACTATTCTCCTTAAATAATCGCATCAGCATTATTTTTCACACTGTTCTGATATCACATAATTATACACCTAATTCGTCAGTTCTGCATCTAATAAATCAACAGAAACAAGTGTAGACACACCTTTCTCCTGCATAGTTATACCATACAGTCTGTCTGCTGCCTCCATTGTACCTTTTCTATGGGTAATAACGATGAACTGTGTATATTTAGTTAATTTATGAAGATAATTAGCATATCTTGAAACGTTTGAATCATCTAAGGCAGCCTCTATTTCATCAAGCAGACAGAATGGAGATGGCTTAAGATTCTGAATGGCAAATAATAACGCAATCGCTGTAAGTGCTTTCTCACCACCGGATAACTGCATCATATTCTGAAGCTTCTTTCCTGGTGGTTGTGAGATGATTGTTATTCCTGCCTCTAAGATATCCTCGTCCTCATTCAGTTCTATAGTACCCTTACCACCACCAAATAATTCCTTGAATACCTTATCAAACTCTGTACGAATCTGTGCAAATTTCTCTGTAAACTGCGCCCTCATACCTTTGTCTAATTCATCAATAATCTGAATTAATGATTTCTCTGCTTCTACTAAGTCATCATGCTGTGCCTTTAAGAATTCATATCTTTCAGAAACACTCTTATATTCTTCAATAGAATTAACATTTACATCGCCGAGTCCTCTGATTTTAGCCTTTAATTCAGCAATGTTTTTCTTAAGCTCAGGAAGATTATTATATTCATCATTCTTAAGTTCTAATGCAATATTATATGTGATTTCATATTCATTCCACATATAATTAATCTGGTTATCCTGCTGCTCTTCTAACTTCTCACGCTGACTGTTCAATCTATAGATTTCTTTATCTAACTGATTCATTTTCTCTGACAGACTTTCACGCTTAGCGAAGAAATCTTTATGTTCATTAGACTGTTTCTCTTTCTTCTGATACAATTCGGTTATTTCTTCAGAATATTTATTAAATGATTTATCAGCCTCTTCAATTGCTTTCTTAATGCTTTCAATCTCATCTAGTTTATTCTGTACATCACTTCCTGAATCCTCAGCATTTTTCTGAATATTCTCAAGTTCAGCATTATTAGTCTCTATTTCACCGTCTATACGTCTGATATTCTCTGCGACAAAAGTAACTTTCTGGTTCATCTCCATGAATTCTAACTTCATACTGTCTACTTTCTCGCTCTGGGCAGCTTCTTTTGCCTTTTCTTTCTCCATATCCTCTGTAAGAGATTTTATCTTCTCTTCTAAAGATGCATTCAGGTCCTCATAAGTCTTTAATTCAGAATTAAGTTCACTGCTGCTTTCCTTAATATCAGAAATCTGTATTCCGATTTCAGCATTTTCTCTCTTGAAATCTTCGAAAGAGGTCTGCAATTCATCACGCTTTTCAGTTGCCTGATTAAGATTTAACTTAATTGTATTCTGTAAAATGAACTGCTCCTGCAATACTTTCTTGATTTTATCAAGTTCGTTAGTATACTCTAACACCTGACTCTTATACTTTTTAACAGCTTCTTCACATTTCTTATAATTTTCCTGATTCTCTTTAATGCTCTTCTCTAAATCTTCAATCTCTCTTCTACGTCCAAGAAGATTACTTGAATTTCTGAAAGCACCACCCGACATTGAACCACCAGCATTGAGCAATTCTCCCTCAAGTGTAACAATTCTTAATGTGTAATTATATTTTCTTGCAATTATTAAAGCATTATCAATATGGTCTACTACAACTATTCTTCCTAACAGATATTTTGCAATAGCTTCATATTCTTTCTTAATATGCACAAGGTCACAGGCAAGTCCTAACACTCCTCTTTCACTTAATACTCTTTCATTGTTAAAGCCTGTCCTGTTAGCAATACTGCTAAGTGGAAGAAATGTTGCTCTACCGAATTTGTTCTTCTTAAGATATTCAATTAAATCTTTAGCAGTATTTTCAGTATCGGTAACCACATTCTGTATACTACCGCCTAATGCAGTTTCAATAGCTACCTCATATTGCTTATCAACCTTGATAATATCAGCAACTACACCGATTACACCTTTCTTCTGCTCTTTAACTTCCATTATCTTTCGGATACTGTTACCATATCCCTCATATCTCTCAGTAATATTCTTAAGAGATTCTAACTTAGAATGGTTACGCTGGTATTCCATAGATAAATCTTTAGACTTCTTATCTAATTCTGAAAGATTTCTATTAGTCTCACTAATGTTATCAGTAATCTCATCACTCTTTTTCGAAAGTTCAATAATCTGCATACTTACATCTTTCAAATCACTTTCAAATTCTTCGATTACCTTATCCTGGCTCTCTCTGTCACTTGAGAACTTAATAAGCTTCTGGCTTATCTCAGATTTTCTTATGGAAACCTGTTCAAGCATTGTATCATATCTCTGAATTTTTGATTTAACAGCCGACTTCTGATTTAATAAATCAATAATTTCATTCTTAGCCTCTTCAATTTCAGATAAGATAGACTCAATATTTTCAGAGATTCCTGCCAAAGCATCAAATTCTTTCTTACGTGTCTCATCAGCTTCTTTTAATACGCTGTTGATGTTATTCTTCTCATTAACATAAGATTCTTTCTCTTTCTGTAATTCAATTAATTTATCATTAATAGCCTGAATTCTTTCCTTGATATGTAAATCATTCATTTTAGCTGAATTAATCTGCTCATTTAATAATCTGATTTCACCATCATATTTCTCTTTTAACAACTGAATCTTATTTAATTCATTCTTCTTCTCATCTACGTTAGAAGTAATCTCTTCTATCTCTAATTCTAACTGTTCATATTCAGTTTTAATTCTTTCAAATACTTTCTTAGTCTCTTCTAAATCATTAGTAGCAATCTCGTTCTTGCCATCAAGTTCAGATAACTTATTCTTAATATTCTCAACTTCTAATAAGAACATATTAATATCATTTACTTTAAGTTCTTCTTTATATTTCAAATATTCTCTGGCTTTCTCAGACTGTCTCTCTAATGGCTTAACCTGTTTCTCTAATTCGCCTAAGATATCATTAACACGCACTAAATTAGCCTGTTCATCATCAAGCTTCTTCTGTGTCATTATCTTTCTTCGCTTATATTTAACGATACCTGCCGCTTCGTCAAAAAGCTCTCTTCTCTCTTCCGGCTTTCCTGATAAAATCTTATCTATCTGTCCCTGTCCGATAATAGAGTAACCCTCTTTACCGATACCGGTATCATAGAATAATTCATTTATGTCTTTCAGACGGCTTACTGTACCATTAATCATATATTCACTTTCACCTGAACGGAATAATCTTCTTGATACTGTAACTTCGTCAAAATCTATCGCCAGCGAATGGTCTGAATTATCAAGCGTTATGGCAACATAAGCAAAACCAAGCGGTTTTCTGTTCTCTGTTCCCGCAAAGATTACGTCTTCCATCTTCGCACCACGAAGCTGCTTTATTCTCTGCTCACCAAGAACCCATCTGACTGCATCGGCTACATTACTCTTACCACTTCCATTTGGTCCGACAATTCCCGTAATACCATTATGAAATTCAAAATTTATCTTATTGGCAAATGATTTAAAGCCCTGAACCTCTATACTCTTTAAGTACATATATTAACAACCTTTCTGTCATTACATTTATCTTTTCTTTAATTT
Source organism: uncultured Eubacteriales bacterium (assembly GCA_900314555.1). Taxonomy (GTDB): domain Bacteria; phylum Bacillota; class Clostridia; order Lachnospirales; family Lachnospiraceae; genus Bovifimicola. Next base: position 42,856 of record OMVQ01000113.1, read on the forward strand.
CTTAATGGCATTATATGCTGCCTGCTGTTGGGCATTTTTCTTCGTTCTGCCAATTCCATTTCCGATAACTTTATTATCTAACATACAATTAACTTCATATTCCTTAAGATGGTCTGGACCATCCTCTCTGACCACAACATAACTAAGTTCACCAAGCTTATACTTCTGTATAATCTCCTGAAGAACTGTCTTGCTGTCGTGAAATAATTGTTTATTCTCTATGTCGCTTACAACATATTTGTATACAAATTCTCTTGCGTGTTCTATTCCACCATCTAAATATATTGCTCCTAAGAGTGCCTCAACTGCATCTGATGTAATTGATGCTCTCTCTCTTCCGCCTGTATTCTCTTCGCCATTGCTAAGTAAAATATATTTACCAAGACCTAATTCCTTAGCTACAGCAGCAAGTGGATATTCACTTACAAGACTCGCTCTTAATTTCGTAAGTTCTCCCTCTGGTTTATTAGGAAAATTATCATACAGATACTCACTTGATATTAACTCTAATACGGCATCTCCTAAGAACTCTAATCTCTCATTACAACTGAATTTACTCATTTTATTATCATTTGCATAAGAACTATGTGTCATCGCCCTGTATAATAACTCTAAATTTTTAAATTCATACCCTATTATGTGTTGAATTTCTTCTATTCTGTATTCCATTTCTGTCCTTCCTGCTTAAAAACATATTCGCATCACTTCCATTACTTTAAAGGAAATATCTCATAAATGTAACTCTTAATACTATAAATAATTTATATTCTAAAACTCAAAATATTAAATTTCAAAAGTTAAATTAAAGAATATATCATAAATATAATTATTACCTTTAAAATAATAAAAGTGAAAAGTAAAGAATCGCATACTTTGAATATTCTGTATTCTTAGAATACTCTGCAAATTCTTTACTATTCACTTTAAAATTCTAGTTGTTCATTGCAGCTTTAATCTGTTCTACAGCATCTCCAACTGTTGCAATTGACTCAGCAGCTTCGTTTGGAATCTCGATATCGAATTCTTCTTCAATTCCCATAATAATCTGGAAAACGTCTAATGAATCTGCTCCTAAATCATCTACGAAAGTAGTCTCCATTGTTATATCCTCTGGGTCAACGCTTAATACCTCAGCTATAATTTTCTGTAATTTTTCAAATTCCATTATAATACACACCTTTCTGAATTCAAATAATAATTTAATCAGATTTATATTTTTAATATAAATTTGCTTTTAAGTATTTATTAAACAGCTTTTAACATTTTCAAATGTATGTTATTTCTCTTCAAACAGAAGTTTCTCTTTGATTTTCTCATTAATCTTCTGTTCTTTGAAATTAACACACTGAATTATTGAATTACAAACTTCCTTAGCTTTAGAACTTCCATGAGTCTTTACAACTAATCCATTCAATCCTAATAATGGCGCTCCACCATATTCATCTGTCTGGAATGATTTAAGCGTCTTCTTAAGTGCCGGTTTGATTAATAACGCACCAATCTTAGTTCTGAGTGATGACATAAGTCCCTCTTTAACTTTGGCAATTAATGTGTTACCAACACCTTCATATAATTTAAGAATAACATTTCCAACAAATGCTTCGCTGACTATTACGTCTGCATATCCTGATGGAATATCTCTTGCTTCAATGCTTCCGATAAAGTTAATATCAGGACAATTCTTAAGAAGTGGAAATGTCTCTTTAACTAATGCATTTCCTTTCTCTTCTTCAGCACCTATATTGACGATAGCTACTCTTGGATTCTTGACACCTACAATGTTCTCCATATAGATTGAACCCATCTTCGCAAACTGTACAAGATGTGATGGTCGTGCATCAACATTAGCACCACAGTCAATAAGTAAAGCTACTCCATCTTTCGTTGGAATAAGAGGTGCAAGAGGTGGTCTTTCGATTCCTTTAATTCTTCCAACGATTAACTGACCGCCTACTAGAACCGCCCCGGAACTTCCTGCTGATACAAATGCATCTGCCTGATTGTTCTTAACTAAATTCATAGCTACAACAATCGAAGAATCTTTCTTTCTTCTTATTGCATTAACCGGTGGTTCTTCTGTCTGTATAACCTCAGTTGCATTCACAACTTCTATTTTATCTTTGTTATATTCATACTTCGATAATTCCTGATTAACAACATCTTCCATACCAACTAAAATTACCTTGATATCTTCACAGGAATTAACGGCATCTATTGCACCCTTGACAATCTCTGTCGGAGCATTATCTCCGCCCATAGCATCAACTGCTACAACTGTAATCTCTTTCTCCACTTATAAAATACCCAGCATATTGCTACCCATATAAGTAAAGGATATTTGGGTCCTTTTTTATTTTCCTTTACCTCTATAAAACTTACTTATGTAAGTCTCTAACATAATATACTAAATAGCTAAATAAAAATCAACATTAATTTTAAATTTTGTATACAGTTAATGTTAGACATTCATAACCAAGTATTCGTTTGTCATACATACTCTCATTTACCTTAATCGTTTGCAGGTAAATGCTGTTCTCTGCAAAGTTTATTACATTTGAATATCTTACTATTAACTGTATCCAAATAATTAGCACACAAAAAATGTCATAACCTGTATTTTACAAGTTATGACATTCCTTTGAGAATGAATCTCTAAATAAGTTATCCGTAATACGAACTACTCATTTCTAATAATTAATCAACTGATATTATTTCTTTTTTGTTGTATGAACCACAAGCTTTACATACTCTATGTGGCATCATTAATGCTCCACATTTGCTGCATTTAACTAAGTTTGGAGCGCTCATTTTCCAATTAGCTCTTCTCTTATCTCTTCTAGCCTTTGAGCTTTTATTCTTTGGACAAATAGACATGGTCTGTTACACCTCCTTAAAATTGTTGAAAATGTCACGAATTTTTGACATTCTAGGGTCTAATTCTGTGGTATCACAGTTACAAGTCTGTGAATTAAGATTTGCCCCACATCTATTACAAATTCCTTTACAATTCTCACTGCAAAGAACCTTCATAGGCAAATTAACAAGTATTTCATTATAAATAAGCTTTTCCACATCAAGCATATTATCCTGAATATATGGCTGCTCATCTAACGACTCTGTCTTGTCATTTTCCGACTCATTCATGTCAATCTCTTTATTTACTTTGATGTTCATATCATACTTCACATCTTCTAAACATCTGTCACACGGTATCATCAATGATAACTCAATCTCTGTTGCCAATGTAAATGTTCTCTTTCCAGTGTTACGAAGCTTAATAAGAACTGGTTCTTTCTTAACTATTTCGTAATCACACATCTTAGATATAAATCTTGACATTTCTATGTCTGCACGAACATCTAACTCTTTATCAATAGTTGATAAAAGTTCGGATAAGTCAATCAGCATAAATTACCTCTTTTCTAATCGCACTTGAATATTATAACCATAGGTATTGTGTTTGTCAACCAAAAATTTTCAAAATCTTGTATAAACTTGTCCAATTATTAAATATATATTATTATTTTACAAGTTCTAATGTCTCTTTAGCTATTTTTAATTCTTCATTTGTTGGTACTACAAGCACTTTAATCTTTGAGTTGTCTGTAGAGATGACAACATCTTCTCCTCTTTTAGCATTCTGTTCGTCATCTATTTCCACGCCTAAGAATGTAAAGTATGAACAAATCTCTTTTCTTACTATTGCATTGTTCTCTCCAAGTCCTGCTGTAAATACTATTGCATCTATTCCGTTCATTGCTGCTGCATATGCTCCGATATATTTAGCAACTCTGTAGCAATATGCTTCAATTGTCATTCTGGCTCTTTCGTCTCCTGCAAGCATAGCATCTGTTATATCTCTGAAATCACTACCGATTCCTGATAATCCAAGAACACCTGATTCTTTATTAAGGATATTCATAACTTCATCTATGGTCTTATTCTCTTTATGGGCAAGAAACTCTACTATAGCAGGGTCTATACTTCCTGAACGTGTTCCCATAATAAGTCCCTCTAAAGGTGTAAGTCCCATACTTGTATCTACTGATTTACCACCATCAACTGCACATACACTTGCACCATTTCCAAGATGGCATACAACTGTCTTAAGTTCTTCATATGGTCTGTCTAAGATTTCGGCAACTCGTTTTGAAACAAAACTGTGTGATGTTCCATGGAAGCCATATCTTCTCACCTTATAGTCTTCATAATATTTATATGGAAGTCCGTATAAATATGCTTTAGCAGGCATAGTCTGATGAAATGCAGTATCAAATACGGCTACCATCTTTGTATCAGGCATTAACTCCTTGCATGCCATTATTCCAATAAGATTGGCCGGATTGTGTAATGGTGCTAAATCGTTACATTCCTTTATAGCTTCAATTACATCATCATCAATTATTACTGATTTGGCAAATTTCTCTCCGCCATGTACGATTCTGTGTCCTACTGCACCAACATCACTTAAATCTTTAATAACACCTGTCTTTGCATTTGTAAGTGCATTTATAACTAATTCAACTGCCTTTTTATGATTTGGCATTGCCTCTTTCACTATCTCTTTATCAAGACCTGCCGGCTGATATACTAACTGACTGCCATCTAAGCCTATTCTTTCGCATAATCCTTTTGCTAATACGCTATCATCTTCTGAATTAATTAACTGGAATTTCAATGACGAACTTCCGCAATTGATAATAAGAATCTTCATTTTCTCACTCAGTTTCCTTTCCTTACTATAATTATTATTTGAGATTAATATATTTAAAAAACTTAAACAAGTTTTCTCTGCTGTGCCTGTACTGCTGTAATAGCTACAACACCAACGATATCTGATGATGAACAACCTCTTGATAAATCATTGATAGGCTTAGCCATACCCTGTGTTAATGGACCATAAGCTTCTGCTTTTCCTAATCTCTGAACTAACTTATATCCGATATTACCTGCATCAAGGTCTGGGAAGATCAAAACATTTGCATTGCCTGCAACTGTACTTCCAGGCGCTTTTAATTTAGCTACTTCCGGTACAAGTGCCGCATCTAACTGTAACTCACCATCTGCTGTTACGTGAGGATAATTCTTCTTTAATATCTCTACTGCATCTGTAACCTTTGTTACATCAGGGTGTTTTGCACTTCCCTTTGTAGAATGTGATAATAATGCACAAATTGGTTTCTCACCGACTAACATCTCAAATGATTTAGCTGACGATTCTGTAATAGCTGCAAGTTCTTCCGGATTAGGATTCTGGTTAAGTCCTGCATCCGCAAATACAAATGTACCATCTGCACCATATTCACAATCAGGTACACATACTACGAAGAAACCTGATACTAATTTTGTTCCCGGTTTAGTCTTAATAATCTGAAGTGATGGCTTTAATGTTGAAGCTGTAGAATGGCAAGCACCTGAAACTACACCATCTGCATCGCCAAATTTAACCATCATACATGCATAATACATAAAGTCATTCATCAAAAGGTCTTTAGCCTGTTCAGGAGTCATACCCTTTGACTTTCTTAATTCATAAAATACTTCTATGTAATCCGGTGTTTTGCTAAATGTATATGGGTTAACTATTCTTGCTCCTGAGATATCTAATCCTTTGCTGTTCTCTGCAATAACGTCTTCTGTACCAATGATAATAAGATTTGCAATTTTCTCTTTAAGAATAATCTCTGCTGCCTCAAAAGTTCTTCTGTCCATTGATTCAGGTAAAACAATTGTCTTAATATCTTTTTTTGCTCTTTCTTTAATATTATCAATAAATCCCATAATTTAATTTCCTTTCCTGTATAATTAATCCGCATACTTTGTGATATTATAACGCATTTTCCCTTTGTATACAATATCTTTAAACGTACTAAATTCAATACATTTATTGATATTTTTTTAACAAAATGTTATCATAAATATAACGTATTTTATAACACAATATGAAAGGAGTTTATAATGAAAACCGTTGGAATTATAGCTGAATTTAATCCATTTCACAATGGTCATGCATATCTTATTGAAAAAGCAAGAGAAATTACCAATGCTGACCACGTTATAGTTGTTATGAGTGGCAACTTTGTCCAGAGGGGCGCACCCGCATTTATGGATAAATTCACAAGAGCTGCCATTGCCCTTGAGAATAATGTAGACCTTGTCCTCGAACTTCCGGTTTGTTATTCTATGTCAAGCGCTGCTTATTTTGCAACCGGTGCAGTAGCAACTTTAGATAAATTAAATGTCGTTGATTACCTTTGTTTTGGCTGTGAAAATGATGATTTAGACCTGTTAAATCTTATCGCAGATATAATAATAGATGAAGATGAATGTTATAGTGAAGCATTACAATCATATTTAAAAACCGGTATGTCATTCTCAAGAAGCCGCGAAAATGCAATTATAAAATCTCTTTCTCTGCGTGGTGTCAATATGAGCTCAGAGGAGCTTTCACTTATAATTTCATCTCCAAACTCTATTCTTGCCATTGAATATATTATTGCAATGCGTAAGTCTGGCAGCAAGATGATTCCGGTTCCAATTAAACGTTTAGACAAAGGCTACCATTCATCTGATTTAGACGGACATTTTGCAAGTGCAAGTGCGATCAGAAAACTCTTTGGTGGCAAATCAATATTTACATTCAACAATGTCAAGGAAACACTTTCTGATATCGTCCCTGCAAATTGTATGGAATTACTTGAAAATGAATACAAGAAAACTTACCCTATTGTCTCTGATGATTTCAGTCCATTAGTCGGTAATGAGTTAATTAAAGCAAGATATAATAATACAGAGATTAATAATCTCTTTGATATAACAGATGACTTAGCTAACAGAATAACTAATCTCTCAGGTGCATATGAAGCTTTCGACAGTTTTGTTAATACCTGTAATTCTTCTATATTTACATCTTCAAGAATTTCGAGAATTCTCTTCTATCTGCTATTCAATTATACTAAAGATGATTACTTTACTTTTAAAGATGAGGGATACGTTTACTACTTCAGAGTTCTTGGTTTCAATAAAGCCCATAACAGCTTACTTACTGAAATTAAAACTAACTCCGACATTCCTCTTATCACTAAAATCTCGAATGCATTTTCAGTTCTGTCTGAGAACGGCAAACGTATGTTATCAATTAATATGATGGCTGATGAGATTTACAGATTAGTAAGTATTGATAAATACAATTTCTCAATACCAAAAGAACAGCAATATGGTGTTATAATAAAAGATGAATAGCATATTTAATTGCTTATATAAAAATGAGTTGATATACATTTTAATTTATACATCAACTCATTTTTTCACTCAAACTTTGCACATATATGTTTGAATTAAATCATCTGTATTAAGTGAATTTGCATATATAAATATCGAAACTTTTGTTAGAAATGCTAATTTGTAGATATCTTTTTCGGCTCTTTTGATTATTTGAGTTCATTCAATGCCATACACTTAAAACGATGTGTTCGTCTATGCCACACACTTGATTTATGACGTATCGTGTGCAAGTTAATGCCGTCAGATGCAAAAGGGCGGTGCAGCAAATCACCGTTCAAGCAAAGCGCGTTTGATTAGCTGCACCGTAATAACCTATGCAGATGACGGCATTTATTTGCACTAGATAAAGGAATATGAAAGCGTGTGTCATAGACGTACATCTCGTCTTAAGTGTATGTCTGTTGAATGTACACAAAATTTGAGCCGAAAAAAAGATATCTTACAAATTTACGCAATTCTTACAAGATGTTTCGATATTTATATCTGTCAAATTTACTTTAAAAGATGAATATAAACTGCAACATATATGTTCGAAGTTTGAGTTATTTATATATTCTGTCTTATTAGTTCTTAAAACTATGGATTGGTGCAGGTATTCTGCCGCCTCTGTTTACAAATGCATCACAAGAGAAATTATTAACAGGCATTATTGGTGCATATCCAAGTAAACCACCGAATTCTACTGTCTCTCCAACGCCTTTACCAATTACAGGAATAACTCTTACTGCTGTTGTCTTCTGATTAATCATACCGATTGCTGACTCATCTGCAATGATTCCTGCAATAGTTGTAGCTTTAGTATCTCCAGGAATTGCTATCATATCAAGACCAACTGAGCATACGCAGGTCATAGCCTCTAACTTCTCAATTGTAAGTGCTCCTGCTGTAACTGAATTAATCATTTCCTGATCTTCACTTACAGGAATAAATGCACCACTTAAACCACCAACATAAGATGATGCCATAACGCCGCCTTTTTTAACCTGGTCGTTTAATAATGCAAGAGCTGCTGTTGTTCCCGGTGCTCCTACTCTTTCTAATCCGATTTCTTCAAGAATATCTGCAACACTATCTCCAATAGCAGGTGTTGGTGCTAACGATAAGTCAACGATACCAAATGGGATACCTAATCTCTTAGATGCTTCTTTAGCAACTAACTGACCGACTCTTGTTACCTTGAAGGCTGTCTTTTTAATAGTTTCACAAAGAATCTCAAAGTTCTCTCCACGAACTTTAGTAAGTGCAGTTCTTACAACACCCGGTCCACTTACACCTACATTTATAATTGCATCGGCTTCTGTTACACCATGGAAAGCTCCTGCCATAAATGGATTGTCATCAGGTGCATTACAGAATACTACAAGTTTAGCACAGCCTAATGAATCCTGTTCCTTAGTATATTCTGCTGTCTTACGAACGATTTCACCCATTAACTTGACAGCATCCATATTAATTCCTGTCTTAGTAGAACCAACATTAACAGAACTACATACTCTTTCTGTGCATGCAAGTGCCTGTGGAATTGAATTAATAAGATTCTCATCAGCTTTAGTCATTCCCTTACTTACTAATGCTGAATATCCACCGATAAAGTTCACACCTACCTCGTGAGCCACTTTATCAAGTGTCTTAGCTATAGTCACGAAATCTTCAGGTGTTTTGCAAGCACTTCCACCAACTAAACTAATAGGTGTTACGGAAATTCTCTTATTTACGATAGGAATACCGAATTCTTTTTCAATCTCCTGTCCTGTAGATACAAGATTCTTAGCTAATTTAGTGATTTTGTTATAAATATTTTCATTGACCTTGTCTAAATCTGTATCAATACAGTCTAAAAGGCTGATACCAAGTGTAATTGTTCTTACATCAAGATTCTCCTGGTCTATCATTTTATTTGTTTCATTTACTTCAAAAATGTTTATCATTACATTTGACTCCTTTTGTAATATTAAATTCTATGCATTGAGTTAAATATATCTTCCTGCTGAATTTTAATCTGAACTCCGATTTCTTCACCTAATTTTTCAAGTTCATCAGCTATATTACCGATTTTCTTATCTGCATTGTTAGCATCTACTATCATCATCATATTGAAATAGTCCTGTACAATTGTCTGTGAAATATCTAAAATATTAATATTATTTTCAGCTAAATATGTACATACCTTTGCTATAATTCCTACAGTATCTTTTCCAACTACAGTTATAATTGATTTCTTCATTTCTATTCTTTACCTCATTTCTAAATATATTTCAAACGCAAAACAGCATTGAATTAACATCTCTTCTGGCAACTTCAATATCAAAGTCACTTGCCTTATATTTATTATCACTTATCGCAATCTCTGATTTTACGGTTTCATATGCGAGTTCTTCATAATTATTCTCTTTGCTAAGATGCCCTAACAGAATGTATTTGAGTCCATCATGTAAGATATCATTAATAAGTTTTCCTGACATCTCATTTGATAGATGTCCTCTGTCACCTAGAATTCTCTGTTTAAGATAATAAGGATAGGCACCCGCTAATAACATTCTGACATCATGATTAGCCTCTATAACCAAAGCATCTAACTTCTTAAGATTACTCACTATATAGTCATCATATTTACCCATATCAGTAGCTACCGCAACCGACTTACCGCCCTCATTGAACCTGTAAGCTACAGGTTCAGCGGCATCATGTGATATGCTAAATGGACACACTTCTATATCACCGATATTAAAATGCTCATCAGCTTTAATCTCTACATATAACTCTTCCGGTATATGCCCTAATTTATTATTGCTTTTTATAGCCTCTACAGTCTTAGGTGTTGCATAAATAGGTATCTCATATTTTCTTGAAATAACTCCAAGTCCGTTAATATGGTCTATATGCTCATGTGTAATTAATATTCCACTTATATCTTTCATATCAATATCATTTGCATTAAGACCGGTTTCCGTTCTCTTCTTGCTGATTCCCGCATCTACTAACAGATGTGTATTATCAGAACCTACATATATACAATTACCGCTGCTTCCACTTGCTACAGTAGATATTCTCATTTGAACCTCCTATCTGTTAGCATGCAGCAGCAAAATGTTTCTGATACCAAAGAACAAATGCATATACTGTCCAGATTTTTCTTGCATTATCACATTTCTCATGATAATGTCTGTCTAACAGATTAACAAGATAATCTGTGTTAAAGAATAACTCGGCTTCTTTAGATGTAAGAGTATCCTTAACTAAATTATAATATTTATCTTCTCTTAACCAGTTTCTTACAGGAATAGGGAAGCCTAATTTCTTTCTCTCTGCTGTAATATCAGGCATAAATTCACTTGCAGCTTTTCTGAAATATCTCTTTGTCTCATGCTTGTCAACTCTATGCTCTACAGGAATACTGAAAGCTACCTTTGCAACCTCTTTATCAAGGAAAGGTACACGTACTTCTAATGAATGAGCCATACTCATTGTATCTGCTTTATTAAGGATATCGCCCCATAACCATGTATTGATATCAAGATACTGCATCTTTGTTATATCATCTTTATCCTTAACCTTGTCATATATTGGCTTTGTAATGCTCTCAGGTGTATATTTCTTAATTGGTTTCTTAAGCATCTTATATATCTCAGAAGTATGGAAAATGTAAGCATTACCGATATATCTCTCTTCAAGGTCTAAGCCTGCTCTTATCATATAATTCTTACCTTTAAAATTAACAGGTAATTTAGTAAGAACTTTTCTGACACCTCTTCTTACTGGTCTAGGAATCGCCATCATAGGTTTTAATGCTATTGGCGATTTATATATATTATATCCACCAAACAACTCATCTGAACCCTCACCTGATAATACAACTTTAACCTGTTCACTTGCTAACTTACATAAGAAATATAATGCAATACATGATGGATCTGATAATGGTTCATCAACGTGATTCATTATCTTTGGAAATTCTTCAAAATATTCCTCTGTAGTTATTAATTTACTCTTATTCTTAACACCGACATAATCTGATAATGTCTTTGCTAAAGGTATCTCATTACATCTTGGATAATCAAAACCTACACTAAAAGTCTTGTCAAGATTACTTCTTGCAACAATGTAGCTTGAATCAACACCACCTGATAAGAAACCACCTACTTCTGTGTCACTTATCTTATGTGCTGCAATTGAATCAGCCATAACATCATTAACTTTCTTTACTGCTTCATCAAATGTAATGCTCTCATCTGTATTAAATTCAGGTGAATAATATCTCTCTATCTCGATTTTTCCATCTTTCCATAAAAGGTAATGTGCAGGTGGAAGTCTGAATATTCCCTTAAAGAATGTCTCTTTTAAGATAGAATACTGGAATGAAAGATAACTTTCTAATGCTTCCGGATTAAATTCTTTCTTAACAGTTGGGAATTTAAGAATTGCCTTAATCTCTGAACCAAATACAAAATCATTCTCTGTCTGTGTATAGAAAAGAGGTTTAATTCCGAAGATATCTCTTGCCATAAGCATCTCTTTCTTCTCTCTGTTCCAGATTGCAAATGCATACATTCCTCTTAATTTCTGTAATAAATCTTTACCATATTCTTCATATCCATGTACTAAAACTTCTGTATCTGCATCAGTTTTAAATATATGTCCTTTTTCAATAAGGTCAGCCTTAATATCCTGATAATTATATATCTCGCCATTGAATGTCACGACAATAGAACCGTCCTCATTATACATCGGCTGTTTACCATTAGTAATACCAATAATACTAAGTCTTCTAAAACCAAGACCTGCCATATCATCTATATGAGTTCCCTCATCATCAGGTCCTCTATGTTTAATAGAATTCATCATTTCAATTAAATCTTCTTTATATTCACTACCTTTGCCCTCGGTTGTAATATATCCGGCAAATCCACACATTCCAGTCACTCCAATCATAAATAATTTGTGGTACTTGTAAATATCTGTCGCAATCATATCATAAATGTTAATCAAGGTCAAACCAAAATGCCATATATTTAGTCATATTAACAGGATAAATTAATAAAATTATAATAAACTAATAAAAGAATTGCCTTTATGACAGATAAGAAATTGCCTGCACATTTCTCATCGTCTCTTAAAGCCACGGCACTCAGAAAGAAAATAAAATGAAAAATCTCTTACTTCGTATATTTCTTTGTCTTACACTTGTTGTTTTGCTGTTTTTTCCATCCTATTGTGCTGACGGTGTCTTATTAGGTATCAAATTATTTATTAATTCGTTATTACCTGCAATTCTTCCATTCATAATTTTCTCTAACTTTATGATTCAGCTTGACTATTCATGGCAGATAGGTCGGTTGTTCTATCCTATTACGCATACTCTCTTCGGTGTATCTTACTATGGTTCTTATGCTGTCATTATGGGCTTTCTATGTGGTTATCCGGTCGGTGCCAAAATAACTTCGGACCTATACCTTAATGGCAGTATAACCAAAGCTGAATCTGACTACATCCTGAAATTCGTTAATCACGCCAGTCCATCTTTCATTCAGGGTTATGTTGTACTTTCGTTATTAAATACACCTGAATACAGATTTATCGCCATAATACTTACATATCTTCCAGAAGTAATAACAGGAATAATTTTCAGACGACATAAATCATTTAAAAATATTGATACATCAGCTTCTAAGATAAAATATCCAATAAATAAAATACTTGATGACAGCCTGTCTAATGCTATTTTAACTGTTGTTAAAATAGGTGGTTATCTGATTATTTTTACCACTATTGCAGGTATTATTATGAAAATTACATTTATTCCTGATATCTTCAAAGTTATTATGGTAGCTTTATTAGAGATAACCTCAGGAACTTATTATCTGTCATTATTAAATATCAGTCTGTCTCTCAGGCTTCTTTGTATTGTAGCTGCCTGCGTGCTTGGTGGAGTGTCTACATTTTTCCAGATTAACAGCGTTCTATCTAAATTTGAATACAAAAAAAGAGACTACATATATTCTAAATGTGTCTCTTTAATAATTATGATAATATTATATGTTATTTTATTTACTATATTTAACTAATATATGTACATCTGTTAAAGTAAATTTGCATATAGAAATTCACTTAATCAAATGATTTAACTCTTATTATTCACTTAAATCAACTGTATAATCTTCAAATTCTGTATCTTCTGCAGCCTCCTCAGTATTCTCAGGCTGTTCTTCTACATTTTCACTTGCCTCATCCTTAGGATAAAGTTCATTTCTATTTGCAGTTACGACATCAAGACTTGTATTTAATGATTTCATAAACGCATCATATTTCATTGTAACATTTTCCATTGTATGAGTAATTATATTCTGTAAATTCTCTAAAATATCATCAGTATACTGCATTGCACCCATTCTGATGTCATTTGCATCATTAACAGCATTATCAAGTATCTGCTGTGCCTGTGCTGAAGCATCATCAACAAGATTCTGAGCCTGAACATATGCCTGCTGCATAATCTCATGTTCTGAGATAAGTTCACTTGTCTCTTCTCTTGCCTGCTGTAACATATCCTCAGCTCTTGCCTGTGCATCATTCATAATAGCTTCTTTATTATTGATGATACGCTGATATTTCCTGATTTCCTCAGGTGTCTTCATTCTAAGTTCAGATATGTACTCTTCTAACTGCTCTTTATTAACAATTATATTAACTCCTGATAATTTCTGTCTTTTACAATTATCGATAAACTCTTCAATTTCTGTTAATATCTGCTCATACTTACTCATTTTTTACCTCCATACCTTTTAAAGGTTATTTCTTGATTGAATCTATTTTTTCATGTATTTTCTCTACAACATATGGTGGAACAAATTTATCAACGTCACCGCCACACATAGCCACCTCTTTTACTGTACTAGAACACAGGTATGCATATTCAAGACTTGTCGTAAGGAAAATTGTATCAACATTTTTGTCCATTATCCTGTTAGTCTGGGACATCTGCAACTCATACTCAAAATCTGTTACTGCTCGTAAACCTCTTATGATTATTGTTGCATCATATTTTTTAGCAAAATCTACTAATAATCCACTAAAACTGTCTATTTTAACGTTGTCCATATGTTTTGTAACTTCCTTTAACATATTAACACGTTCTTCCACAGAAAACAATGGAGATTTTGAATTATTATTGAGTACAGCCACTATCAAAACGTCTACCATTTTAGCAGAACGTTCTATTATATCTAAATGTCCTTTGGTTACAGGATCAAAACTTCCCGGATAAATCGCTATTTTCATCTTATTATCATTCCAGTCTATTATTACTTTTATTATTCATAATTTATATATTATAATACGGATAGTTAATCATCAGATGAACCTTTAACATCCTGATTCTTATATATAAACATATGCTTATTTGTCTTATATTTCTTCTCTTTGAAAAGCTCATATCCCATATCTTCAAGATATGAAAATGATGTATCAAGAGATGCTTCCACAATTATCATTGTATCACTATCTATAATCTCAGATTGCTTCAATCTGTTAAGAACTTCTTTTTCTATTTCTTTATTATATGGTGGATCCATAAATACAATATCAAACTTTGCATTTCTTCCCTCTAGCATAGAAATAGCAGACATTACATCATATGCCATTACAATACCACTATTAGCAAGTTTTGTAAACCTAAGATTCTCTTTAATACAATTAATTGCTTCTTTGTTATTTTCAACAAAAACAGCCTCTTTAGCACCTCTGCTTAGAGCCTCTATGCCAATCGCACCACTTCCGCTGAATAAATCAAGAAATCTACAGTCCTCTATATCATTCTGTAACATATTAAACAAAGTTTCCTTAATCCTGTCAGTAGTCGGTCGGGTGTTATCACCTTTTACTGTCTTTAATTGAAGACGTTTTGCAGTTCCAGCTATAACTCTCATTTTCCGGTCAGATACCTTTCTTATAAAAAATTTCCTTTATATCGAAAATATGGTTGTCCAAAATGGGCAACCATATGAATTAGTCTTGTTTCTGATAGAAAAACGATTTAACCGATGAGTAATTTAATTCGCGGTAATTTATTATTTGTTCAGTACTTCCCACGAATAGAATTCCTCCAGGATTCAATGATTCGTTGAATTTCTTATATATCTCGGTCTTTGCTCCATCCGTAAAATATATTACAACATTTCTGCAGAGAATCAAATCACAATTAGAAATATATTCATCTTGTAATAAATTATGATGTCTGAATTCAACACATTTCTTAATTCTATCACTTATTCGATAATTTTTCTCGCCAATCTTCGTAAAGTACATATCTACAAAGTCTTTTGGAAGATTTGCAAGGCTTTTGGCATTATATACACCCACATTTGCTTTCTCTAAAACCTGTTTATCAATATCTGTTGCAATAACTGATATATCACTTAAAGGCATATACTTAGAAAGCAACATTACCAATGAGTATGGCTCATCACCTGTAGAACAGGCTGCACTCCATATCTTCAGTTTACCATTTGCTGAACTCTTCAGAAGTCCAGGAAGTATACTGTCTTCTAAAATCTCCCATTGGTCAGGGTTTCTATAAAATTCGGACACATTGATGGTAATATAACTTATGAATTCCTCGAAAATCTCCTTGTTATTCTTAAGTGCCTCTACATATTCACTGTATCCGTTAAAATTATGTTTCGCTATAAGAGCGTCAATTCTTCTCTTCATCTGACGCTCTTTATAGCAATTTAAATCAATATGAGTTAATCCATATACAGGCAGCTTGAATTGTTCGTAATCCATTATAGCCTCCCTGAATTATTCTTCAGTATCAGCCTCTGCTTCTGCTTCATCTGCTGAATCAGCTTCTAATGCTTTAATACTTAAACTTACTTTCTTAGCTTCTGCATTGAAATCAACGATCTTAGCTTCTACTTCCTGACCGATTGAAAGAACATCAGCAGGTTTGTTGATTCTTGTCTTAGAAATCTGTGATACATGAAGTAATGCATCAACACCTGGCTCTAATTCAACGAATGCACCAAAGTCAGCCATTCTTGCAACTTTACCCTTAACAACATCACCAACATGATATTTATCCGCTGCTGTTGTCCATGGGTTTGTCTCATCAAATTTGCAACTTAAAGCAATCTTATTGCCTTTAATTTCTTTAATGATACATTTAACTTTATCACCTGTTTTAAAGATATCCTGTGGATTCTCAACTCTTCCCCAAGACATCTCAGAGATATGAAGTAATCCGTCCATTCCACCTAAATCAACAAATGCACCAAAGCTTGTTACATTCTTAACTGTTCCTTCTACAACATCGCCTTCTTTGATTGATTCAAGTAAAGCTTTCTGTTTCTCTTCTTTAGCTGCTACTAAAAGAGTCTTTCTGTTACCAATAATTCTTCTCTTTCTTGGATTAGAATTTGGTGTAAATTCTGTAACAACGAATTCGATTTCTTTATCTGCATATTTAGATAAATCTTTCTCGTATGTGTCTGATACAAGACTTGCAGGAATAAAGATCTCTGTTTCGTCAACTACAACTGTAAGTCCACCGGCTCTTACCTGTGTAACTTTTGCTTTGAGAACTTCTTTGTTGTTATAAGCTTCTTCAATACGTTTGCTTCCTTTTTCAGCAGCAAGACGTTTGTATGAAAGTACAACCTGACCTTCACCATCATTAACTTTAACAACTTTTGCTTCCATTGTGTCACCTACAGATACACATGTTCTTAAATCAACGTTTGGTGTATTTGTATATTCACTACGACTAACAATACCATCTGCTTTGTAACCTATATTTAAGACGATTTCGTCTTCTTTAACGCTGATTACTGTGCCCTCAACGACTTCTCCTGTACTTATTTGTTTCATTCCCTGTTCTTCAAATAACTGTTCAAAACTTAACTCTGACATTAGTATGAACCTCCTCGATTATATTATTTGGGGTTGAAGCCCCAGCTGTAATACCTACGCTACCTATTTCAATATTATCTAATTCTAAATCATCTAATGTTTGTATATAGTAAGTATTATTACATTCGCTTTTGCATATTTCATACAACTTTTGTGTATTTGAACTGTTCTTTCCACCAATGACAATCATGGTGTCAACTTGCTTTGCTATCTCTCTCGCCTCTCGTTGACGTTCGTGTGTAGCGCTACAAATTGTGTCTAAAACATTTATATCATAACCCTTTTTTGAAATAATTTCAACTAAATTATTAAATTTCTTGTAATTAAATGTCGTTTGAGATACAATACACACTTTCTTTGGTTCTTTTAGCTCGAATTCTTCGGCTTCTTTAGCTGTTCCAATGATTGTCGTATCATCTCCTGCCCAGCCTTTTATACCCTTTACTTCAGGGTGGTCTGAATTACCGATTATTATAATGTGCTTATTATTATTCTTTTCATTTTGCACAATCTTATGAATTTTTCTAACAAAAGGACAGGTTGCATCTACTAAAACAAGATTATTTTCTTCTATTATGTCGTATACTTCCTTTGTTGCACCATGAGAACGTATAATAACTATTCCATCTTTCGTATTTTCTAACTCTTCTTTAGAATTAATAACACTGACACCTTTATTTTCTAAATCTTTAACTACTTCCTCATTGTGTATGATAGGTCCATAAGTATATATTTGCTTGTGCATGGGATTATCATTAATCTGTTCATATACTTTATCAACTGCTCTCTTTACGCCAAAGCAGAAGCCAGCACTTTTAGCAACAATTATATTCTTATCTGCATTCAAATTATCTTTCATGCTTTTCTCCATATTCTTAAAAATTCTATTATACTACACTTATACTACAATGCTTCATCTATATATTCAATTATCTTATCAACCACTTCATCGATAGTCATATCAGAAGAATCTAAGATTACGGCACCCTCAGCTACAGTTAAAGGAGCACATTCCCTATGGGAATCTCTGTAATCACGCTTCTCAATTTCAGCCTCTATCTCTTCAATTGTTCCTGTATAGCCCTTTTCTTTCTGTTCGATAAATCTTCTCTTGGCTCTTGTATGCACTGACGCTGTAAGATATATCTTAACTTCGGCATCTGGAAGTACATTAGAACCAATATCTCTTCCATCCATAATTACATTTTCTGTCTTGGCTATATTTCTCTGAAGTTCTAATAATTTAGCCCTTACCTGTGGATATGCCGAAACTGCTGAAGTCATCTGACTTACTTCTTCTGTTCTTATAAATGCATTAACATTTTCGCCATTTAGTAATACTTTCTGCTCTCCGTTTTCATATTCAATTGTAACGTCACAGTTTTCGCATACTTTGACTACACCGGCTTCATCATCTGCTAAAATATTTTCTCTTATGCACGCAAGTGCCATTGCTCTGTACATTGCACCTGTATCCACATAGATAAACTGCTTCTTTGCTGCTGCAAGCTTTGCTATTGTACTCTTTCCCGCTCCTGCTGGTCCATCAATTGCTACATTTATTTTTTTCATACTAATCCTCATTTCTGAGCGACTTGTTGCGAAAGGGCGATGAGAAATTCGCATAGGCGATTTCTCATCTGCCATAAAAGCTATTTGCTTTCGCTCCGAAGCAAATAGCTGTGTGAAAGAATTGGTGCATCGGCACAATTCTTTCACACTTATCTCCATTTCTGTTTTAATATTCCATACCTGCAAGTCGTCCTGTAGACCATGCTATCTGTAGGTTATAACCACCTGTCAGTGCATCAACATCTAACATTTCGCCTGCTAAATATAAATTACTGATAATTTTCGATTCCATTGTTCCCGGATCTACTTCCTTAACCTTAACACCACCCTGGGTAATTATCGCTTCATTAAAGCCTCTTAGTGATGTTACTGTAAGTTTTAATCCCTTAAATGCTTCAACCATTCGGTTTCTCTCTTCTTTAGAAATACTATTTACTTTTTTATGAGGTTCTATCTCACAATAATCTAGCATAACAGGAATTAACTTTTTAGGCAACAGATTATCCATAACATTTACAATATCTTTATTAATTCCATTCGTAAATTCTCTAAGTATTCTGTCATCTAACTGTTCTTTACTAAGTGCCGGTTTTAAATCTATCTTAGCAATCAGATTGCCCTCTTTAAGATATTTGCCGACAACACTGCTTCCACTTAATACTATCGGACCGCTGATACCAAAATGTGTAAAAAGCATTTCGCCAAATTCCTCATACACAGGCTTTTTATCACCCTCCTTACGGAAAAATGCTATAGTAACATTCTTAAGTGATAAGCCCTGTAATTCCTTAGCGAACTCTTCCTTTACATTCATTGGCACAAGTGCAGGACTTAAATCAGTTATCGTATGCCCATATTTTCTAAGAATATCAAAGCCTTTTCCATCAGAACCGGTCACCGGATAAGACATACCACCTGTAGCCATTATAACTTTATCAGCGTATACTTTTCTGCCCTCTTCAAGAACAACTCCTTTTACTGTATTATCCTCAACTATCAGGTCTTTTACAAATGTATTATACTCTATCTCTACATTTTCATTTCTAAGTGCTTTCTTTAATGTATTAATAACATCTGAGGACTTGTCTGATACAGGGAAAATTCTGTTGCCTCTTTCCACTTTCAGATGTAATCCGTTCTCCTCAAAAAATGCTTTAACATCTTCATTGCTAAACGAATAAATCGCACTATACATAAACTTTCTGTTAGTAATTATATTATTAAGAATTGTCTCCACATCAGAATCATTTGTTATATTACATCTTCCTTTTCCGGTAATGAATAACTTCTTTCCTGCTTTCTCATTTCTTTCAAATACAGTTACTTTATTTCCACACAAAGCAGACGAATATGCAGCCATCATTCCTGCCGCACCTGCTCCTATAACTATAACTTTTCTATCTGCCATTTAATCCACCATTTCCGTTTTAGTCTTGATTCCATATTATGTATGATACGGAACTACATTGATTTTTTTCATACATTTCGAGTGAAAAAGCTTGATTCCATATTAAATATGATACGAAACCTCAAACCCGATATCAGGTTCTCTATATGATAAAAGCTATTTTTCAATACTTCTAATTGCAACTTCATCATCAACCATATTTATCTCATCATTTGAATAAATCTGGTAATCATTCCAGATTCTCTCTAATGTATCTAGCTTCTCTGTCACATAATCTGCTTTCTTCATACATAGAGATACCACTAAAGCATTTATAACACTTAATGGTGCTACTAACGAATCAACCACCGTTGCCATATCACTTCTTGCTAAAAGATTACATGATGAATATAGATTAAGTGGCGAATTCTTGTCATCTGTAATCGATATAACTTTCGCATTTCTGTCATTGGCAAATTCCATAGCTTTAAGGGTTCTCATTGAATATCTCGGAAAACTTATTCCAATAAGCACATCATCTTTATTAATATTAATCATCTGCTCGAAAATCTCACTTGCATTATTCGTAGTTACAACTGTGACATCGTCAAAGATAAGATTGAGATAAAAGCCTAAAAATGTTGCAAGCGGCATACAGGTTCTTATACCCACAACGTAAATACGTTTAGCATTCATTATGCTTTCTACTGCCTCTTCAAAATTAGACTTAGATATGGTATCTAATGTAAGCTTTATTTTCTCGGCATCTGACATCATAACTGTTTCTAACACCTGTGCCTTAGTCATCTTAGAAGCTGATATCTCTATACGCTGCACAGAATGTAATTTATCTTTCACAACATCTTCTAATGCCTTATGGAATTCAGGGAAACCATTATATCCTAAAAGTGTTGCAAATCTTACCGTTGTTGACTCACTTACGCCTACCATTTCTCCTAACTTAGCCGCTGTCATAAATACTGCTGTATCATAATTAGAGGTAATGTATGCCGCAAGTTTTTTCTGTCCTTTACTCATTTTAGGATACATTTCGTTCATTCTCGATATTAAATCAACATTAACTTCTGTATTATCCATCTGTGTGCTGTCCATTTCTATATTGTACGTCTCTGCATTATTAATTTCATTATTATTGTCTGCCATATATGCACTCCAATTTTATCCAATATATTATCTATATTCTAGTAGTCCATAAAGATTTCTAAGCGAAATTTAGTATTCCATAAAATCCAGCTAAAATCAAATGGTAACAGGATTATAAATTTACATTCCATATTTCCACATAATTCTATCACATAACGGCATAAAAAAACAAGTCATTATGAAGATTAGATTTCATAATGACCTGTCAATTTCAATATTTAGATTTCTATTTGAATTAACTAATATTAACTAATTATATATCTAATTATGCTGGATATACACCATCTTTAGTATCTGCTTTAGCTAAATCAACTTTAGTCTCCTGTGCTTCTCTGTATTTAAAGAAGTCTGTAGCAACCTGTGGGAATAATGCATATGATAATACATCTTCATCCTGCTCAACATACTGTTCTGCTTCTTTCTTAAACTCTTCAAGCTGTGGCTTAATTAAGTCTGCAGGTCTGCATGTAATAGGTTTTGTATCACCAATACATTTCTTCTGAACCTCTTTATTAAATGGTTTAACTGTCTTACCAAATTCACCACTTAATATCTTCTTAGATTCTTTTGTTACCATCTTATATCTTTCACCCTGAAGTACGTTAAGAACTGCCTGTGTACCAACAATCTGTGATGATGGTGTAACAAGTGGTGGTTCACCAAAGTCTTTTCTTACTCTTGGAATCTCTTCTAAAACATCATAGTATTTATCTTCAGCATGAGCATCTTTAAGCTGTGATACAAGGTTAGATAACATACCACCCGGTACCTGATACAATAATGTCTTGATATTAACACCCATAACCTTTGGATTAAGTAATCCTGTCTTAAGTGCATCTTCCTGGATTGGTCTGAAGTAATCAGCGATTTCAGCAAGAAGGTTCTGGTCAAGACCTGTATCGTATGGTGTTCCCTTAAATGTTTCAACCATAACTTCTGTTGCAGGCTGGCTTGTTCCCATTGAGAATGGTGACATGGCTGTATCTATAACATCTGCTCCTGCTTCTACTGCTTTTAAATATGTCATTGATGCTACACCTGAAGTATAGTGTGTATGCATCTGGATTGGAAGTGATGTACCATCCTTTAAAGCCTGAACTAATTCAGTTGCTTTATATGGTAAAAGTAATCCTGCCATATCCTTAATACATAATGAGTCAGCACCCATATCTTCAATTCTCTTAGCTGTCTCTTTCCAGTAATCAAGTGTGTATGCATCACCTAATGTATAAGCTAATGCAACCTGTGCATGACCTTTTTCTTTCTTAGCAGCGTTAACTGCTGTTTTTAAGTTATCAAGATCGTTAAAGCAGTCAAATATTCTGATGATATCGATACCATTTGCGATTGATTTCTGTACGAAATATTCTACAACATCATCTGCATAATGATTATATCCTAAGATATTCTGACCTCTGAATAACATCTGTAATTTAGTATTTTTGAATCCATCTCTTAACTTTCTAAGTCTTTCCCATGGATCTTCTTTTAAGAATCTAAGTGATGCATCAAATGTAGCTCCACCCCAACATTCTACTGAGTGGTAACCAACTTTATCCATTTTATCTACTATAGGTAACATCTGCTCTGTTGTCATTCTTGTAGCAATTAATGACTGATGGGCATCACGAAGAACTGTCTCTGTAATTTTAATTGGCTTTTTAACCTGTTCTGCCATATTATACCTCTTTTCTGTACTTCATCTGAAATACTATTTTATTATCTGCGTTTTACTCACAAAATTTCTATGCTCCAATTCCAAATATCGCCATAAATGTACCAGCGGCAACTGCTGTACCGATAACACCGGCAACGTTTGGTCCCATCGCATGCATAAGTAAGAAGTTCGTAGGATCTGATTCAGAACCGACTTTCTGTGATACTCTGGCTGCCATAGGAACTGCTGATACACCAGCCGAACCGATAAGAGGATTAATCTTACCTTTTGTAACCTTGCACATAACTTTACCGATAAGTACACCTGCTGCAGTACCGAAAGCAAATGCAACAAGACCAAGAACTACAATCTTAATTGTGTTCATATTTAAGAAAGCTTCTGCACTTGTTGTAGCACCAACACTTGTACCAAGTAAGATAACTACGATATACATAAGTGCATTTGATGCTGTCTCTGTAAGCTGTTTAACAACACCACATTCTCTGAATAAGTTACCAAGCATAAGCATACCAACAAGTGGTGCTGTTGTAGGTAAAATAAGAACTACTACTACAGTAATAACAATTGGGAATAAAATCTTTTCTAATTTAGAAACAGGTCTTAACTGTTCCATCTTAATCTTACGTTCTTTCTCAGTTGTAAGTAATTTCATAATTGGTGGCTGGATAATTGGAACTAATGACATATATGAATATGCCGCCACTGCTATAGGTCCCATTAAAGCAGTCTGACCTAATTTACCTGCAAGGAAGATTGATGTAGGACCATCTGCACCACCAATGATAGAGATAGCTGCTGCTGCCTTATCACTGAATCCCATAAATATTGCAAGGAAATAAGCTATATAAATACCGAACTGTGCTGCTGCACCAAGTATGAAACATTTTGGATTTGCGATAAGAGGACCGAAGTCTGTCATCGCACCAACACCTAAGAAGATAAGTGATGGTAAAATACTCCATTCATCTAATAAGTAAAAATAATGTAATAAACCACCTACTCCATTATCTGAATCCTTAATTGCAAGCATAATGTCAGGATACATATTAACCAAAAGCATACCAAATGCGATTGGAACAAGTAATAATGGTTCATATTCTTTAGCTATTGCAAGATATAAAAACACTAACGCCACTAAAATCATAACATAGTTACCCCATGTCAGATTAAAGAAAGCTGTCTGATGCAATAGATTTCCAAGTGTGTCAACAACGTAACCCATTGTAAAGCCTCCTGTTCAATTTAATTTTAAAATTTTAGTTTAAAGATGCTAATACGCTACCTGCTTCAACACTTGCGCCTTCGTTTACATTTATGCTGGCAATTGTTCCATCAGAAGGTGCAACGATTTCATTTTCCATCTTCATTGCTTCTAATATCATAATAACTTCGCCTTTTTTAACAGCCTGTCCTACACTAGCCTTAACTGAAAGAACTTTACCAGGCATTGGAGAATTAACTTTAACAGCTCCCTCTGAACCTGTTGCTGCAGGTGCTGCTGCCTTTGGTGCTGCTACTGCTTTAGGTGCTGCCTTTGGTGCTGCTGTCTGTGTAGCTGCTCCTGCTCCTAATTCTTCAACTTCTACATCATATACATTTCCATTTACTGTGATTCTATAATTTTTCATTTTGAATGTCCTTTCTAATAATATATTTTTGATTTATTTCCAGTTTCTGTTCTGTACTCTCTTGATTGAACGAACAACAAATCCATCACCTGATGTCTGACTAGATGCAGCAATTGCAGCAGTTATAACGGCTACTAATTCTTCATCATTTGCTGTTTCAATTTCTTCCTTAGTTGTAATCTGTTCAACAGTATTATCAACCGCTGTATCTTTCTTGCCATTCTTCTTGTCAGCAATTGCTTTTTCAGCTTTTCCGACATATTTGAATAAGCCAATTAATAAACTTAAGAATATTAATACAATGATTACTGTTCCCATACCCATTACTGTATTAAGAGCAGCTTTCTTCATAGTTTCGCCAATTGTATACTTTGGTTCATATGTCATAGATGTAATACTTAAATTCTTATCAATCATACCAAATGTATAAGTAATATTTACATCTCTTTTCTTAAACTGTGCTTTTAACTTTATAGTTACTGAATCAGTATCTTCTGTCAATGTGTATTTAGGATTTTCATCTTTATCAAGATAGAATCCTACGAATTCACCAGCTTCTTTTCTGGCTGCTTTGAACTGTTCAAGACCTTTCTTTAAAGCTGCTTCAGATTCATTACTATCGTCATACTGATCCATTGCATCATCAATTGTCTTGTCTTCCCATTCAGCTACTGTTTCTGTATTAGTTGTTACTGCACTAACTAAATCACTTTCAGTATAATCGAAAGAAGCTTTTTTATCTTTACTATTTCCACATGCTGTCAAAGCAAAAACACAAGTAAGAACACATACAAATACCAATAATTTTTTAATTTTTTTCATGTTCTTCACCTCTCACTAGACCGTTCCATGTTTTTTGCCCGGACGATCCTCTCTCTTTGTGAACAGCATCTCAATTGCACCGATAAGATATTTTCTTGTGTCTTCAGGATTAATAATTGAATCTACATATCCTCTTGATGCTGCTGAATTAACGCTAAGCTGAAGTTCATCATATTCTGCTGCTTTCTTAGCAATTAATTCATTAGCACTGTCTGCCTTGCTTATCTCATCTGCATACATAATCTTTGCAGCAGATTCAGAATTCATCATACCGATTTTTGTTCCAGGCCATGCATAAACAATGTCTGCACCGATAGATTTACTGTTCATCATTACATAGGCACTGCCAAATGCATTCTTAACAACTACATTAATCTTTGGAACTGTTGCATTAGCAAAAGCATATGTAAGTTTTGCTGCTGCTTTGGCCATCTTCTTCTCCTGACATACAGTTGTCTCAAAACCGGTAACATTAGTAAATGATACAACAGGAATACTAAATGCATCACAGAAGTTAACGAATTCTTCGATTTTCTCTGCACCTTTTACAGAAATTAAATCTGAATTGTTAGCAACTGCTCCAACTGTATTGCCACCTAATCTTATAAGACCTGTAACTACATCTGTTGCGAAATCTTTCTTTGTCTCAAATAATACTCCATTATCAGAAACCATCTCTAATAATGTCTGCATATCGTCAACGTATCCTTCGATACCTGAACATACTCTGTTTAAATCATCTGTACATTCTTCAAATGACATATCATCTTCATTATTAGCTGGGAGCATTGCTACAAGCTCACGTATCTTACTGATTACTTCTGCTTCATCACCTGTAAAGTCAACATTTGATGTCTCTTCACTCTGGAACTTAGCTGAAGATGTATCACATTTCTCTGTATAATTTCCATCTAATGCATTAGGAGAATTAACAAATAAATGTGCATTGTCTGACATAAGTGTGAAATCTGACATTCCTGCTGCAACAGCAAGTCCACCACCACAATTACCAAATATTGCACTTATCTGTGGTATAACACCTGATGCCAATGCCTGCTTCATATAGATTTCACCAAATGCATTAAGTGCATCTGTTGCCTCCTGAAGTCTTAAACCTGCACAATCTATGAGGCCAATTACAGGCGCACCCATTTTCATTGCCATATCATACAATTTAACAATTTTCTTAGCATGCATTTCCCCGATTGAACCACCTAAAACAGAAGCGTCCTGGCTGTAGACATACACTAATTTGTCATCAATTACACCATAGCCAGTAACAACACCGTCTGCAGGAGTTTCTTTTTCTGTCATATTAAAATCAGTTGTTCTAGCTTTAACAAGACTCCCGATTTCAACGAAACTATTATCATCAAGTAAAGCTTCTATTCTCTTACTTGCTGATACATTTGATGTAGTACTCATCTTTTAAACCTCCATTGTTATATATTAAGTGTAAAGCCTGCAAATATGCCTGTTTCACACATTTTATAGCAGTTATCTAATTTAGGCAAATTCCCAAATCTCTGCCGATTATAATTGTATACTTCATACCCGAAAAATGCAAGCGGTTTTCATCTTAATCGACAAAAAAGATGACATTTTTAACTAATGTCATCTTTGACCTGCATATTATAACCAGCTTTTATCTGACTATTAAAATATACTAATTAAATTTAAACCAATAATTTTCTTAAGACTACCACAAAACTATATCTTATGTCAATTTTTTTTACATTTTCACTTGCACAGATTTTATATTTTGCAAATTCCTTTTTATTAATCATAATCCGCATATATCCTAAAATCTGTCCCTTTCTTACCGGTGCACAAATCTTCTTTTCATTAATGTCATCATATACATATTCTATGACATCTTTATCAGACACCAACGCCTGACATTCTCCTGCAATATATGTATTCACATTATCCTCTATGCCATTTTCCACTGAAATGTTCTTATACAAATCAATTCCACTGAATAATACCCGGTACTCATAATTCTCAAGCCCATAGTTCATAAGTTTAACGGTATCTTTCCATTTATATGTCTTACTTGGCGGCCAGCCGCTTGCAAGCACTACCGAAATAAATGTTTTATTATTTCTTCGTACAGCACCAACGAAGCAATAACCTGCATTGCCTGTAAAACCTGTTTTTATGCCTATTGCACCATCTAACATTTCCAAAAATGCATCCTTATTATATACTGAATAACTACATTTGCCCTCAATATCACTAAACGAATGTGAGCGTGTATTCACAATCTCTAGAAATCTTTCATTCTTAATTGCCTCTGCCGCAATTATTGCCATATCATAAGCAGTCGTATAATGCAGTTCATCATCTAATCCATTCGGTGTCACAAAGTTAGTATTTACTGCACCTATTTCTTTTGCTCTCTTATTCATAAGCACAGCGAAATTCTCTGTACTTCCGGCCACCGCCTCTGCTATGGCTACTGCTGTATCATTATGCGATTCAAGCATCAATGAATATAACATATCATGCATTTTAAACTTTCTTCCCGTAGCCGCACCCAATTTAACTTTTGGCATAGAACTGGCTTTTGTCGAAAATTCAACTATATCTTCTTCCCTAGAATTCTCTAATGCAATAAGGCATGTCATTATCTTCGTGGTACTCGCCATAGCCATTTTCTCATATCCGTTCTTCTCATACAGAACTCTTTTACTGTCTGCATCTATTAATATTGCTGATTTGGCATATAAATCATTTTCACGTATTTCCTCAGCCGCATATGTATTTACGCATATATCTAATATATTTATATGTAAATATGATGAATCAGCAAAAAATACCATAAAATATATTAATAAAATAAAAATATTGATTTTTCTCTTAATGACACGTTTCACAAGAACACCTTATTATAGTCATTTATAATATTATATAAATAATTTCACATTTTATTCTATATCTTTAAGAACAATATATGTCTGTTAAAGTAAATTTGATATATAAAATAAAAAGAGCAACCACCACAGTTGCTCTCTTTGAGGAAAGAAATATGAAAAGAAAAATATTTGCTAATATCAATGCTTTCGCTTTGATGATTTTATTATAGAAATAAATTGTGTCTTTTTAGTGTTCTAAAACTAAATTTTTTGTAACTAATTTCATAAATTCATATATAATTTTTAATATTTTTTATTAATTTTTAACAATTATAACTATTTATATACTCAAACTTTGCACATACATATTAGAATCAAATCATCTGTATTAAGTGTATTTGCCTATATAAATATCAAAACACCTTGTAAGAATTGTGTGAATTTGTAAGATATCTTTTTTCGGCTCAAATTTTGTGTACATTCAACAGACATACACTTAAGACGAGATGTCCGTCTATGACACACACTTTCATAATTCCTTTATCTAGTGCAAGTAAATGCCGTCATCTGCAAAGTCTATTACGGTGCA
>OMVQ01000111.1 GCA_900314555.1 uncultured Eubacteriales bacterium
ACTCTTCATAGCTCTTTAGAGCTGGCAGGTATCACAGGCTTATAGCCGCAGAGCAAACCACCAGCTAAGCTGGTGGTACTGATTATATAATGTTATTCGATATAGTTATGTAATATAAAATATAAAGTGACTTTCTTATTTGCAGATTATATGATATATTATTCGATAGAAAATTACTTAAATGAAATATAGAATAACATTTTAAAGAAGTATGAAAGTTACTTCGGAACGGAGGATATATGCGAGTTGGTTTAGGATATGATGTTCATAGATTAGTTGAAGATAGAAAGCTTATACTTGGCGGAGTAGAGATACCTTATGAAAAAGGTCTGCTTGGACATTCGGATGCAGATGTGTTGTTACATGCCATAATGGATGCATTATTAGGTGCAGCCGCACTTGGAGATATTGGTAAGCATTTTCCGGATTCAGATGAAAGATATAAGGGAATATCAAGTATTAAATTATTAGAAGAGGTTGGAAAATTATTAGATGAGCATCTATACGTGATAAATAATATTGATGCAACAGTTATAGCGCAGAGACCAAAAGTAGGTCCTTACAGAGAGCAGATGATTAAAAACATTGCAAATGCACTTAAGATTGATGAAAATCTTATAAATGTCAAGGCAACTACAGAAGAGGGACTTGGCTTTACAGGAAATGGCGAGGGAATATCATCACAGGCAATTGCCTCAATAAGCCTTGCAACAGAACAGTCTTATGGACCGCTTAACTGTGGTGGCTGTGGAGGTTGTGCAGCCAGATAGCCGATATAATATTGGAAAATAAATTTAATAGAAAATAAATCTAATATATGATGGATATATAAATAAAAATTGAATAAAAATATATGAAATGTAATCTGAAATTAAAAAATGCAATACGTAATTAATATGAATAAGTGTGTTGCAAGGAAATAATTAATGTGATAATCTATACATTATTGTGAAATAGAGACGAAAGGAGTTCTAATCAGAATGAAAATTTATAATACATTGACAAGACGAAAAGAAGAATTTGTACCGATAGAAGAGGGAAAGGTCAGAATGTATGTATGCGGTCCTACAGTATATAACCTTATTCATATCGGTAATGCAAGACCTATGATTGTATTTGACACAGTCAGAAGATATATGGAATATGCAGGATATCAGGTGAATTATGTTACTAACTTCACAGACGTAGATGATAAGATAATCAAAGCTGCGATTGAAGAAAATGTTACTGCCGATGAGATATCTAAGAGATATATTGCTGAATGCAAAAAAGATATGAAGGCATTAAATGTTAAAGAAGCAACAAAGCATCCTCTTGCTACAGAAGAAATTCAGGGAATGATTGAGATGATAAGCAAACTTATCGAAAAAGGATATGCTTATGATGCAAACGGAACAGTTTATTACAGAACAAGAAAGTTCAAAGATTACGGTAAACTTTCAAAGAAAAATATAGATGATTTAGAGGCAGGCCACAGAGAGATAAAGGTGGCAGGTGAAGAGAATAAGGAAGATCCACTTGATTTCGTATTATGGAAACCTAAGAAAGATGGAGAGCCATACTGGGAATCACCATGGAGCGAGGGCAGACCGGGCTGGCATATAGAGTGCTCAGTTATGTCTAAAAAATATCTTGGAGATCAGATAGATATTCACGCCGGTGGAGAAGATTTAATTTTCCCTCATCATGAAAATGAAATCGCACAGAGTGAGGCAGCTAATGGAGTTGAGTTCTCCAAATACTGGATGCATAACGGTTTCTTAAATATTGATAATAAGAAAATGTCAAAATCACTTGGTAATTTCTTCACAGTAAGAGACATAAGCAAGAAATATGATTTACAGGTATTAAGATTCTTTATGTTAAGCGCTCACTACAGAAGTCCTATTAACTTCAGTGCAGAGCTTATGGAAGCTGCTAAGAACGGATTAGAAAGAATTCTTACAGCAGTAAGCAACTTAAAGCATATGGAAGAAAATCTTTCACTTGAAAGCATTACTCCTAAGGAAGAAGAAAATATCGCTAAGGCAGATGAATTTACAGAGAAATTCAAAAAAGCCATGGAAGATGATTTCAATACAGCAGATGCAATTTCGGCAATATTTGAGCTTGTTAAATTTGCAAATACTACAGTTAACGAGAATTCATCTAAAGAGTATGCAAAGAAATTAAAAGAATTAATTGTTACACTATCAGACGTACTTGGTATAATTGCCGAGAAAGAAGAAAGTATTGATGACGAAATAGAAAAACTTATTGAAGAACGTCAGACTGCACGTAAAGAGAAGAATTTTGCAAGAGCAGATGAGATAAGAGCATTACTTCTTGATAAAGGTATTGTATTAGAGGATACAAGAGAAGGCGTAAAATGGAAGAGAGTTTAGAATTATTTGATATAATTAAAAAAGGAATGAATATAGGAGATATTGATTTAGTTAATTATTCTCCTCTGGTATTAGCATATATCGGCGATTCTATCTATGAGATTGTTGTAAGAACCTGTGTAGTAACTAAGGGTAACACACAGGTTAACAAGCTTCATAAGAAGAGCAGCAGTTATGTTAATGCACATTCCCAGGCATTGATAATTATGTCATTAATGGATAAATTAACTGATGAAGAAATAAGAATATATAAGCGCGGAAGAAATGCAAAGTCAGTAACAATGGCTAAAAATGCAACTGTATCCGATTATAAGAAAGCAACCGGTTTTGAGGCTCTTATGGGATATCTGTATCTTAATAATGAAACAGACAGAATGTTAGAGCTTATGAAAATCGGACTTGATTATTTAGAGAAGAATGAAAAATAGCAGGAATGGAGAAGAATGTGCCTGCAGAATGGAGAAAGTGTGAGATACGAAGAACTTACAATAGAGGGCAGAAATGCCGTAATCGAGGCTTTCAGAGCAGGAAAAACTATCGATAAAGTATTTATACTTGATGGTTGTCATGATGGTCCGATTAATACAATTACAAGAGAAGCAAGAAAACATAATACGATTATCAGTTATGTGGCAAAAGAAAGATTAGACCAGATGTCACAGACCGGCAAACATCAGGGCGTAATTGCGATGGCAGCCGCTTATGAATATGCGACAGTAGAAGATATCCTTGATAATGCCAAAGAGAAAGGCGAAGCACCATTTATATTTATTCTAGACAATATAGAAGATCCACATAATCTTGGAGCTATTATAAGAACAGCTAATTTAGCAGGCGCTCATGGTGTAATTATTCCTAAGAGAAGAGCAGTCGGACTTACAGCGACAGTTGCAAGAACTTCAGCAGGAGCAATTAATTACACACCTGTAGCTAAGGTTACAAACATTTCTAATACTATCGAGGAACTTAAAAAAGAGGGAATGTGGTTCGTATGTGCGGATATGGACGGAGAATTAATGTATAATCTTGACCTTAAAGGACCGATAGGTTTAGTAATCGGTAATGAGGGTGAGGGAGTGAGCCGTCTTGTAAAGGAAAAATGTGATTTTACTGCAACAATTCCTATGAAAGGCGACATAGATTCGTTAAATGCATCAGTAGCAGCAGGCGTACTCGCATATGAAATTGTAAGACAGAGAATGTTATAATTTTAATAAGTGGCAGAATGGAGACGGAAATGGATTATTCGGTTATGACGGACGAGAAACTTATAGAGTTATCAAGAGATGGAAATGATGAGGTTATAGATTATCTGCTTGATAAATATAAAGGTCTGGTAAGACGTAAAGCCAGAACCATGTTCTTAGTCGGCGGCGATACGGATGACCTGATTCAGGAGGGAATGATAGGTCTGTATAAAGCTGTAAGAGATTATGATGTCAGAAAAGAAACGTCATTTCTGACATTTGCCAATCTCTGCGTTGACAGACAGATTTATTCAGCTATAAATGCTTCAAACCGCAAAAAGCACAGTCCGTTAAATAGTTATATTTCATTTCCTCTGTTAAACCTTGCAAATGATAATATCACTAATGAGTTATATATGGACAAACAGAATGTTAATCACAGGAATCCGGAAGATTTATATATTGACAGAGAAAATGTTCTTCATATTGAGCATACATTAGAAAAAGAATTAAGTGCATTTGAATACGAAGTTCTAAAAATGTATATAGACGGAGCAGATTATATAGAGATAGCGGAAAGAATGGATAAGAAACCGAAATCAATCGATAATGCCATACAGAGAATAAAGAAAAAGGTCAAATTTATAAAGTCGTTTTAAATATTGCTTGTTAAATAATTAATCATCTGATATAATATCAATGTTTGTAATATATATGCTGCCTTGGCTCAGTCGGTAGAGCGTCGCCTTGGTAAGGCGGAGGTCGGCGGTTCAAGTCCGCTAGGCAGCTTTTTATAATTGTGAGAACAGGGTAAGCAGAAATTATCTGCTTACCCTAAAATTTTGCTTCATTTTATTATATAAAAGAGTAAAGATTAGCTATCCGTAATTTATGAATATGATTGCAATATATAATTAAAAATGGTATCATAACTATATTATTTTAATGATTTGATGGAATGATAAGTAACAGAAAGGGTGAAATCAGATGCATAAAGATAAATCATTAAAAAAAGAAGAGTACAAATTGCTAGAAGTCGGAAGATGCGAGAATTGTGGCGGAATACTTAAAGATGCCGGAGTTGGAATATATGTGTGTTCACAATGTGGACATGAGACATTATCTCCATTTGGCAAGGTTAAGAAATACATACAGGAAAATGGTCCTGATAATGCATACAATATTTCACAGGCAACAGGGGTACCGGTTAGCAGAATAGATAAATTCTTACGTGAAGGTAGAATTGAGATACCGGATGGTTCTGATTGTTACATAACTTGCGAAATGTGTGGCACAGATATAAGATATGGAAGATATTGTCCGGCGTGTGCGACAAAGTTAAAAAAAGAATTATCAAGTGCATTAGTTGCAACAGAGATTGGTGAAGTTCCTAAGAAAAATGGAAAAATGCGATATATGGACACAGATGAAAGAAAATTATCGAATAAAGATACAAGAAAAAGATAAATGTAAGATAGTATAATAAATTAAAGTAAAAGTACAAATAGTATATAAATATATAGATAAGATACATAGATACAAATGATATATATAATATTGAAAGCTATGAATAAAAAACAAGAAACCAAAAAGGAAAAGTGAAAATGAGTAACAAAGAAGATTATAATGATGATAATGAGTATAAGTTTGGCAATATAGAGGATGACAGAGATACTCATAAAAAGGTGAAGAAAAAAGGTGGGGCAGGTGCAAAGATATATTCTGTTCTAATAACATTACTTGCAGGGGCATTAGCCGGAACAACATTTTTCTATTACAGAAAAAGTAATGATGAGAAAAAAGAAGTCAATACATATGCCAAGATAGAAGAAAATGAAAGTAATGAAGTTAAATCAATAGTAAAAGATTATATGGAGAATGGAAAAGGAACGATGGCAATGCTTAGAGAACTTTTCCCGGAAAATATAGTTGTATATGCTTCTAATAAATATTCCTTTTTACCGGTTGCAGATAACGTACCTAAGAATGATATTGATAATAAGAATATCAAAAATCTTGAGAATGGTGAAATTGAATATCTTAAGAATGATAAAGTTGTATCACATAAAGGTATAGATGTCTCTAAATATCAGGGAGAAATCGACTGGGAGAAAGTTGCAGCAGATGGTGTAGAATTTGCAATGATCAGAATAGGTTATCGTGGATATGGCTCAGGAGCACTTGTTTTAGATGAGACAGCACTTAATAATCTTGAGGGTGCAACTAAAGCAGGAATAAAAGTTGGGGTATATTTCTTCTCACAGGCGATATCAGTTAAAGAAGCCAGAGAAGAGGCTGAATTTGTAATGGAAAATATAAAGAAATATAAGATTACATATCCGGTTGTATTTGATACAGAAGATGTATTAAATGAGGATGCCAGAACAGAAGGACTTTCGGCCGAGGAACTGACACAGATAGCAATTGCATTTTGCGACGAAATCAGTAATGGTGGATATACTCCTGCAATTTATGCAAATTTAAGATGGTATGCACTGTCTTTAGATATGTCACAGTTAGCAGAATATGATAAGTGGTATGCTTACTATGATAAAGAATTTTATTTTCCATACAAAATTAACATATGGCAGTATACGGAGAATGGTTCTGTAGACGGAATAACAGGAAATGTTGATATGAATATCAGTTTCAAAGATTATGAGTAAAGAGGAAAGGTACGGTATGTAAATGCGCAGGGATAGAGCTCAGGCAATGGTAATCAGAAAAGACAGTATATTAATGGTAAAACATAAACTTGGAGGCAGAACTTTTTATTGCCTGCCAGGTGGAGGAGTTGAAAAAGGTGAAACATACGAGCAGGCGGCTCTTAGAGAGTTAGAAGAAGAAAGCTGTGTAAAAGGTAAAATAGTCAGAAAATTGTCTGTGCAGTTTAAACCTGATAACAGAGGCGAAGTACATACATATCTAATAGAAATTGCAGATGAGGAGGTGGCAAAACCGGGAAATGATCCTGAACTAAGTAAAGAGGAACAGACTATAATTGGCGTGGAGTGGCTTACACTTGATAAAATAGGTGAGGTAGACAGAGCGTATCTATGGGCTTCAGGGCTTAACAGGATTGATTCATTCCATAAAGAACTTCTTAAAATGGAAAATAAGATATACAAATAAAGCAAAATGAACTAATAAGATTGTCAAATACATAATTGTGAAATTTATAGAACAGGACAATCAGTTTGCAAGGATTAAGGTAATTTTATATCAGAAATATAAAAATGAAAGGACACTTCGGTGTAAAAGGTTAGAAAAATGGCAGAAATAATAAATTTGATAATAACAGTTGTAATGATAGTAGTTTGTTATAATTTGGCAAAGAAGAATAATATGTCGGCAGCATTTGCACTTTTAGGACTCTTTGGAATTGTAGGTGCAGTTGCTCTTATCCTGATTATTAAATTCTCAGGAAACAATTCAAACCTTAAAGATGGTAATAATACATATAGTGATTATAATGGTAATAACTACAATAATACAAATGGCGGTTATAACGGAAATAATTACAATGCAAATAATTCGTATAATGATGGTGGCTATGCAAGCCAGAATGGTGGAAATTCAGCTCCTGCTGATGATAAGTTTAAGAAATGCCCTAAATGTGGTGCAAAAATAGAGAAATATGCTTCATTCTGTACATACTGTGGCAAAGAACTTTAGGATATTTGTAAAAATATAAAATAATAAATTAAAATTTATAGAAAATTAGAAAAAATTGTAGACTATTTTGAAAATTTGTGAGAAAATAAGAACATAGTGCGATGTGATATTACATATGATATGAATTGCACCAATGAAGATTACTTACTTGAAAGGAGTTCTATAATGATTTACACACAGGAAGTTCAAAACATGTGTCCGGTTGCCAAAGGCGCAAAACATGAACCGGCTCCAATTCCAGAAGAAGGAAAATGGGTACATTCTAAAAAAATCGAAGATATCTCAGGTTTTACACATGGTGTAGGCTGGTGTGCACCACAGCAGGGTGCCTGCAAGCTTTCATTAAATGTTAAGAATGGTATTATCGAGGAAGCATTAATAGAGACAATTGGTTGTTCAGGAATGACACATTCGGCTGCTATGGCTGCTGAAGTTTTACAGGGTAAAACAATTCTTGAAGCATTAAATACAGACCTTGTTTGTGATGCTATTAATACAGCTATGAGAGAATTATTCTTACAGATTGTTTATGGACGTACACAGAGTGCATTCTCTGATGATGGTCTTGCAATCGGTGCCGGTCTTGAAGATTTAGGAAAAGGTCTTCGTTCACAGGTTGGTACAATGTATGCAACAAAAGAAAAAGGTGTTCGTTACCTTGAAATGGCTGAAGGTTATGTAACAGGTATTGCCCTTGATGCAGATAACGAAGTTATCGGATATCAGTTCGTTTCACTTGGAAAAATGACAGACTTTATCAAAAAAGGCGATGATCCTAACACAGCTTGGGAAAAAGCTAAAGGTCAGTACGGCCGTGTAGCTGATGCAGTTAAGATTATTGATCCAAGAAAAGAATAGGAAAGGAGACGGACAAAATGGCATTATTTGAATCATATGAAAGAAGAATTGATCAGATTAATTCTGTATTAAATAGTTATGGAATCAGCTCAATTGAAGAAGCTGAGAAAATTACAAAAGATGCTGGTTTAGATGTATATGAACAGGTTAAGAAAATTCAGCCAATCTGCTTTGAAAATGCATGTTGGGCATATACAGTAGGTGCAGCTATCGCAATTAAAAAAGGTTGCAGAAAAGCAGCAGATGCAGCAGCAGCAATCGGAGAAGGTCTTCAGGCTTTCTGTATTCCAGGTTCAGTTGCAGACCACAGAAAAGTAGGTCTTGGACATGGTAACTTAGGAAAAATGTTACTTGAAGAAGAAACAGAATGTTTCTGCTTCTTAGCAGGTCACGAATCATTTGCAGCAGCAGAGGGTGCTATCGGTATCGCTGAGAAAGCTAATAAGGTTCGTAAACAGCCTTTAAGAGTTATCTTAAATGGTCTTGGTAAAGATGCTGCACAGATTATTTCACGTATCAACGGATTTACATATGTTGAAACAAAATATGATTATAAAGCAGCTAAATTAAATATAGTATATGAAAAAGCATACTCAGACGGACTTCGTGCTACAGTAAGATGTTATGGTGCAGATGACGTTCAGGAAGGTGTTGCAATTATGCATCACGAAAATGTTGGTGTATCTATCACAGGTAACTCAACAAACCCAACACGTTTCCAGCATCCAGTAGCAGGTACTTATAAGAAAGAATGTATCGAACAGGGTAAGAAATACTTCTCAGTAGCATCAGGTGGTGGTACAGGTAGAACACTTCACCCAGATAATATGGCAGCAGGTCCTGCTTCATATGGTATGACAGATACATTAGGACGTATGCACTCAGATGCTCAGTTCGCTGGTTCTTCATCAGTTCCTGCTCACGTAGAAATGATGGG
>OMVQ01000109.1 GCA_900314555.1 uncultured Eubacteriales bacterium
TATCAATAAAATGCTCGAAGAAATAAGAAAGTAAAAATAAAGGGGAGGACTCCGAAAAATCCTGTCACCGCC
This sequence comes from uncultured Eubacteriales bacterium, assembly GCA_900314555.1. Classification (GTDB taxonomy): domain Bacteria; phylum Bacillota; class Clostridia; order Lachnospirales; family Lachnospiraceae; genus Bovifimicola. The sequence continues at coordinate 73 of OMVQ01000109.1, forward strand.
TACCTTGTGTTATAATACACAGGCAGGAAAATAATAAAGGATTAATGAAAAAAATTAATAAGGTCTAGTTGGTGTAAATTTATACACAGAACCAATATAGCAAAAAGTGAAAATTTCAAATGTAAATGATGCGAATTTTATGAAATTTACGGCATTTCTAAAAACAAGAAATCTTGTCAGTAACAGAGGGTAACTGACAAACACTTAAAAAATGGCGTAATACTGTCTCCGTAGAGAAGGTCGCTACAGCGGGCAAATTCTAAGAAATATAGGAATTTTAACTTAGTGAAGTTAAAATATATTTTGAATTATATATAATAGAGGAGAGAACAATGAAAATTATCAAGTGGATATACATAGTGTGTTATGCATTATTAGCCTTAGTTATTATCTATATGCAGCATAATGTATGGAAATTATCAGCAATAAAATATCTTTTTATATTAATTGGATATTTGTTATTTGCTTTAGTAGTGAGAAGCGTAATTAAAAAGAAATTCGATAAATAAAGTTAAGATTCAAAATAATGATAAGATGAATAGAGGAATACAGATAAATATTTTGTCTGTATTCCTCTATTTTACTCAACATACATTAAACGAGTTCTGAATCTGCTACGTCCCATACGCCCTGTTCGTCTACCTTGATAAGATTTTACAACTACTGCATCAATTGTATCAGTTTTGATAAAACAATTTGATATATTCATAATACCGCCTATTCCAAATATAAATACTATACAGGCGACTATAAATAAATGCTTATGTTTTTTTAGATTATGTAAGTTCATTTTTATTCCTCATAAATTTGATTTTCAGTTATATATGTCGAAACTTGTTTTACGTAATTTCTATTTATCTCAAAGAAAATACTATGAATATATTAACACGAAATTAATTATACAACAATTAATATGGGCAAAATTATTAACAAACCATAAATATTAATATTATAGAGAATATTTAGCTGGATATGTAAACAGATGAGAAAAATAGTTGATTTATTAACACATATTACTAATAATTATATTAATTATGTCTATAATATAAAAATATAAAATTAGACATATATATTGACAATAATAATATAAATATGGTACATTTTAGTAGGAGGTGAAAATATGCTAAAATCATATTTAATGGAGAATTATGGATATAATGAGCCTATTTTTTTAAATGATTTATCAGTTAAGGGAATGTCTGAAAATGCAATACGTCAAGCTGTAAAGAGACTCACGACAAATGGTTTTTTATGCCGATATGACAATGGAATTTATTATATTCCACAAAATAGTGGTGTATTAGGCAAGAGCTATCTTGATCCATTATTGGTTATAATGCGTAAATATGTGAAAAATAATTCGGAAACTTATGGATATACTACAGGAATATTCTTTGCTAATCAGTTGGGTTTAACAACTCAGATGCCTGCTGTTATAGAAATAGTGACAAATAAGGAATCTACAAATGGACGCGTGGTTACTGTAGGAAAGCAAAAGGTAAGAATTAAGAAACCTGCAATAACTATTTCTGATTCAAATGCTGATATTCTACAATTTTTAGATGGTATTAATCAATCGGAAATATATACAGAGTTGCCTAGAAAAGAGATGATAAAAATAATGCTTGCATATGTAAGAAAAATGCATTTTACAAAGGAACAGTTAGCAGGAGTATCATCTGCTATGACAGGTACAACAGCAAAAAGATTAATTGAATGGGGTATGATATATGAATTTGCATTATAATAAAGAAATATTTGAAGAGTTGATTGTGGCAGCATCAAATGAACTTGGAATTCCAACCAATATAATAGAAAAGGATTATTATGTGACAATTATACTTAAGGCTTTGTCAGAAAAAATAAGTGATATGGTATTTAAAGGTGGAACATCACTTACAAAATGCTATCATATATTAGATCGTTTTTCAGAGGATATTGATTTGTCATATACGGCTGAATCAGGTATTCCTGGGGATAGTAGGAAAAGAAAGTTAAAGAAAGCAGTTGTATCAACAATGAATGAATTTGATTTTAAAATTGTAAATCTTGATATGACAAGAAGTCGAAGAGAGTATAATTGTTATAGGGCAATATACCCATCTATATATGGACAATCAAATATATTAAAGACTGAAGTAGTGGTTGAAACCTATGTAGCATTACTTCCTTTTCCAACAATAAAATGTAAGGTGGATAATTATATTTATCGCTTTTTAGATAAAATTAATCGTATTGATTTGGCTGAAAGATATGATTTAATGCCTTTTGATATTACTACCCAGACAATCGAAAGAACATTGGTTGATAAGGTGTTTGCAATATGTGATTATTATTTACAAGGGAAAATAGAGAATCATTCAAGACATTTATATGATATTTATAAAATTTTTAATGTGTTAAATGATACAGAACAATTGACAAATTTAATTCCAGAAGTAAGGGCAGTACGTTCAAGATTATCAATATGTCCATCTGCAAATGATGGAGTAAGTGTGACAAACATTTTGAATGAAATTATTGAGAATCAGGTGTATAGGAATGATTATGATAATATAACAATGGGTTTATTATTTATACCTGAAAACTATGATACAGTAATACAAGGGATAAAACAGATTGTGGAAAATGGTATATGGAATTGAGCAGATATGATAGTAGGAATTACAGAAGTACCTGAAAAGAAGAAAAAAACTAAATAATGAAGTAAATGAAATGCAGATGTTATCATCTGCATTTTTGTATTCAAAAATAAGATATATCCAAGATAATGTAACAATAATCTTGAATTAATTACAAATATATTATATAATGTGTACATATTATTCTTGAAAAACGAGATATAAATATATAATATGCACAAAATTATAATACGTAAAATAATAGTAAATATTAGTAAGAGTTATTGTGTACTAAATACTTAATATACGGTTGGGAGGAATAAAGTGTTAGCAAGATTAAAATTAACATTAGAACCCGAGAAAGATGGAAAGTTAAATAATAACAAAGGAAGTCTGCTGCATGGAGTTATTATGGAACTTTTAGAACCGGAATATGCAGAGGAGATTCATTCTTCCGGATTAAACCCATTTACAAGTACGTTGACAGTAATTGATGGAAAGTATGTATGGTATGTTAATGCATTGAATAAAACGGCATATAAGAATATTATTATGAAATTGCTTGATGATGAGTTTAATGAGTTTCTAATAAAGCATGATGATATGTCAGTTAAGATTGTGAGTAAAGAGCTTGTAATTAAAAATAAGTCTGAATTACTTGAAGATTTTTATCATAAAGAGGTGCAGGATAATTACATAAAGATAAGATTTATAACACCGACAGCGTTTAAATCGAATGGAGAATATATTTTTTATCCTGATAAATATTTGTTATTCAAAAGTCTGATGAACAAATATAGTGCAAGTTCAAATGATGAGAATTTGTATGATGAAGATACACTAGATGAGATAACTGCAAAGACTAAAATTGTCAGTTACAATCTGAAATCAGTTAAATTTCATATGGAGGGCATTAGAATACCTGGTTTTATTGGAAATATAACCATTAAAATGAATGGGCAGGATACTATGAAAAGATTTATAAGAATGTTATTAGAGTTTGGAGAATATTCAGGAATAGGTATCAAATGTTCGCTTGGAATGGGTATGATAAAATTAGAAGATAACAGTATATATACGAGAGGAGGAAAATAAATTGAATCAGGAAAAATTAGTTAATCTGATTATAGGAAGTCTGTTACATGATGTTGGTAAAGTTATTTATAGAACCGGTGATGGTAGAAAACATAGTGTAAGTGGTGCCGACTTTTTGAAGAACGAAGCAAAATTAACAGATAAAGAAATACTGAATTGTGTCAGGTATCATCATAGTGATGCACTTAAGAATGCTAAGATAGATGAAAATGATAATGCATATATAACTTATATAGCAGATAATATTGCATCTGCAAGTGACAGGAGAGCAAATGGAGAAGAATTTGGGTTCTCAGTAACACTACCATCAGAGAGTGTATTTAATATACTTAATAATAATAATCAGAAGTATACATATCTACCTAAAATGTTAGAGGTAGAAAAAGGAATTAACTATCCACAGGAGAATAGTAGAAAATTTGATAAACCATTCTATGATGAAGTTGCCAGAAAAATTAAAGAAAATATAGAAAAAAGGGAATTTAGCAGTGAATATGTGAATTCACTATTAGAAGTTCTAGAAGCAACTTGCAGTTATGTGCCATCCTCAACTAATATGAGTGAATTGTCGGACATATCATTATTTGACCATGTTAAAATGACGGCGGCTATTGCAACCTGTATATATCACTATTTAGAGTATAATCATATTAGTGATTATAAAGAAGTGTTATTTAAAAATGCAAAAGAGTTTTATGCAAAAGATATTTTCTGTATGTATTCAATGGATATATCAGGTATACAGGACTTTATATATACAATTGCAAGTAAAGATGCATTGAAAACTCTACGTTCTCGTTCATTTTACCTAGAGATAATGATGGAACATATTCTTGATGAATTATGTGATAAATTAGAGATTTCGAGGGTGAATATAATATATGAGGGTGGAGGTCATTGTTATATTCTTGTCCCTAATACTGATAAATGTATAAAAGAGATAGAGAAATATGAAGAAGAGTTAAATGGCTGGTTAAAGACACATTTCTCTACGGCATTATATATAGGTGGAGGAATCTGTAAATGCAGTGCAAATAATTTGCAAAATATACCGGAGGGAAGTTATAGCGAGATATATAGAACTTTAAGTAATGAAATCAGTAATAAGAAAATGTGTAGATATTCAGCTAAGGATATAAAGGCATTTAACAGTATACAATATGACAGTTATGAGAGAGAATGTGTTGTGTGTAAAAGGCTTGGTAATGTAAATAAGCTGGGAGAATGTAATTACTGTGAAAGTATTAAGAAAATGTCGAAAGATATTTTATATGCAAAATTCTTTGTGGTTACCGATGATAGAAATATTGGATATTTAGAGTTACCGGGTGAGAAATATCTGTCAGCATATAGTGATGAAAAAGAAGTTATAGATATAATTAATAGAAAAGACTTTGTTCGAATATATAGCATTAATAAGATGTATAACGGAAAGGGAATATCGAAAAATCTCTGGATAGGCAATTATAAAACAGATGGAATGTCAACATTTGATGAATATGAGAAGGCAGCATATGGTGCAAAAAGAATTGCTGTTTACCGTGCAGATGTGGATAATCTTGGAACTGCATTTGTTAGTGGCTTTAAGCAGAATAATGGTAAATATGAGACATTGTCAAGAACAGCAACATTATCAAGACAATTAACATTGTTTTTTAAACAACATATTAATTACATATTAAGCAATCCGGAATATTCATTAGTTGCAAACAGACGTCCTACAAGGAATATCTCTATTGTATATTCAGGAGGTGATGATATTTTTGTAGTAGGAGCATGGAATGATGTAATAGAATTTGCTGTTGATTTAGAGAATACATTTAAGAAATTTACTCAAAATACATTGTCTTTATCAGGTGGAATTGGTTTATATAAGTCGGGATATCCGATAAGCTCGATGGCTAAGGAAGTTGAAGAATTAGAAAATGCAGCTAAGAATATAGATAAGGAAAGAGATTTTAATATAAATATAAAGGAAAAAGATGCAATATGTCTTTTTGAAAAAAACTTATCATATAAGTGGCAGGAATTTAGAAATGTGGTGTTAGGAGAAAAATATAGGACAATATATGATTTCTTCAACAATAACAATGATTATGGTAAAAACTTTTTATATAACATACTTGAACTCATTAGAAATATTGATGATAACAGGCAGAGAAAGGACGAAGATAAGAATATTAACTTTGCAAGATATGTGTATATTCTTGCAAGAATGGAGCCTGTTGATAATGATGAGGCTATGATACAATACAGAGAATTTTCAGAGAAAATGTACAAGTGGATAAAGAATAAACAAGATAGATTAGAAGTAATTGCAGCTATTTATATTTATGTATACATTAATGAACTCTCGGAATCTTGAGTAGTTCATGCCAGCTAAACTCTGGCAAGTACTTTGAAAAGTAAATATTATCCGTGGAACGAA
>OMVQ01000108.1 GCA_900314555.1 uncultured Eubacteriales bacterium
GAAGTAATATATAGGCTTAAGATTATAAATGACACTTTAAGCGAGGGTACAGAACATACAGGTATTCCTTGCTATAAAATAACAGGAATAAATAGCAATGATTCAAAAGAGACATATTTTTATGTGGAAATGAAAAATGGAAACATATTATATGCAAGAAATAAGAGTTTTTTAAAATGTACGAAAACGAAAGAGGTGTCAAATGTTTAGAGAAGAACTAACTAAGATATTAACAAATAAAGTTTTTTATCTGGCAATTGCTGCAGTTGTTGTATTGCTGTTATTGGGAAATATATATACATCACCAGAGACGGGAGAGGAATACACCGTTATTGGACTGGCTCTTGATGATGAAAAAGAGGAAGTCATAGGTATTGGTGATTTACATGCAAGAGACATTATGATAACAGGTGTTCCGGGATATTTAGAGATGTTTATACCAATAATTGTTGCTATTCCTTTTATAATAGGGGTATGCGGTGAAAAGAAGAACAGCATTACAAGGTTTGAAATAAGCAGAGTCGGAAAAACCAGATACATAACAGGAAAATATATGGCGGCAATGTTTTCAGGAGGCTTGATAGTGCTGTTAGGATATATGATATTTTGTCTTATCATATATTTTATATTTCCAAAAGGAACCGGGATGAGCATACAGATTGAAAATGATTTTTTGCAAAATAAAAGTGGATTAACTTCAATGTTATATAAACAAATAGGTATAAATGCACTTATAATAATGAAATTCATAAGAATGTTTCTATATGGTGCAGTATCGGTTATCTGCGCATTTGGAATATCAATGATAAACAGGAACAAATACATAGTAATATCGATTCCGTTTATGTTGAACTATCTGTTTGAAAAATTTGTTCAAAAGGGTAAATATCCAAAACTCTATAATGCATTAGTGACCAATATAGAAGAAGTATATATTGTAGATATGAAAGAAGAGTTAATTATTTTTGGAAGTATAACAATATTAATTATGGCCCTATGCAGAATCTATATAGGAAGGAAGTGTGATTGTGGAGAAGAATAAGTCAGGATTATCCTTTCATATGATTAGAAATGTTGCACAGACAGAATACATTAAATGGATATGTAATCCGAGAATTCTTATTTTTATGATATTATATGTGTTTTTATATGATTACATTATTCAGGAAATGTTAAAGGCAGCTCATAAAATGGGAGAAATGCTTATGGTATTTGAACCATTTATTGCGATGACTAATTCCTCATTATTAATAATGGTTATTCCAGCTGTATTCATTGTACTTGTAAGTGATTTTCCGAAAACAGATGGTAATACAATGTTCTACATTTCAAGAGTCGGCAAGAATAACTGGATGTTTGGACAATTGTTGTTCGGAATAATGGCGGCAGGTTCATATTTAATGAGTATATTAGTTATTTCTGTAACACTTGTTGTAAGATATTCGTTTGGTAAAAATATGTGGAGTAATGTAATTACATCATATACAAAAGCATTTCCAAATGAAAAGATGGCAAGGATTCCGATGCTTGTAAACGGAAAACTGTATAACAATATGACACCGGTTCAGACTGTTATTTTAACCATAACGTTATTAATGCTATATCTTATAGTTATGGAACTTATGTTATTAGTAAGCTTCTCGGTTGGTAAGAGAATGATGGGAATTCTTATAAGCTATACAATTATTGGTGTAGGAAGTGCATTGTGTGGACTAAAGAGTAAAATACAATGGGTATTTCCGTCGGCACATTCAATTGCATGGCTGCACTTTGATGATGTTTTGAGAATACAGAAATTTAAAATTTCATATTCATATATTTATTTTATAGTACTGTTAATAGTACTGTTTGCAGTAAGTTTGGTAACTGTAAAAAGATACGATTTTGCAAAGATAACAGATATGGAGGATTAGTGTGAAAAATCGAATTGATATGTAGATTTTTCACACAGCTAAAGGTGTCGCAGACGTCACCTTTAGCTATTATCGCGAGCAAAATTTGAAATTTTGCTCGCGATTCCTTCGACGTAAACGTCTGCGGAATGGAGGATTAGTGTATGAGCCAGGAAAACAAAGATTATGCAATTCAGGTTAACGATTTAGGTTTAACAATTAAAAAAGATACGATACTTTCAGATGTAAATATTAAATTAGAACAGGGTAAAATTCATGGGCTTGTCGGAAGAAATGGTTCAGGTAAAACAATGCTTATGAAATGCATATGTGGATTTGTAAAACCTACATCAGGTGACATATACGTTGATGAAAAGAAGATTGGTAAAGATGTCGATTTTCCACAGAATGTGGGAATTATTATTGAAACACCGGGTTTTATACCTTATTACAGTGGATACAGAAATCTAAAAATACTTGCCAATTTAAGAAAGAAAATTGGTAAAGAAGAAATACTTGAAACAATGAAGAAAGTAGGATTAGAGGGAGCTGAAAATAAACTTGTAAGAAAATATAGCCTTGGAATGAGACAAAGACTGGGACTTGCCCAGGCAATGATGGAGAAGCCGGATATTTATATATTAGATGAGCCTATGAATGGTCTGGATAATGAGGGTGTTGAGGATATGAGAGGCATTTTAAAAGAACTTCGAAAAGAGGGTAAAACTATTCTTTTAGTTAGTCATAATAATGAAGATATTCAGACATTATGTGATGAAATATATGATATAAATCATGGGAAGGTCACAAAGAGAGATAAGGTAGAAAGCTGATATTTTAGTATTTATATGGTATTTATAAGAGTAATGAAACCTTGATTAAGCATATTAATTAAGGTTTTATTAATAATATACTAATACGAATATTTATTACTTTGTATTGCTTGTAATAATCAAGTCTGCTATAATATATATAGTTATGATTTGCGCAAAGTACCTGCATTAGTAGAATAGAGAGGAATTTATTAATGACAGTATATTTAGTGGATTTTGAAAATGTTCGTTCAGGAGGACTTAGAGGCGTTGAGGAGCTTAGTGAGGGTGACAAAGTAGTTATTTTTTACAGTAAAAACGCAGATGCAATAACTTTTGATGTACATATGTTACTTAGCAAGAGTAAAGCTGAGATTGAAACTTTCAGAATACTTAGAGGTGGAAGAAATTCATTAGACTTCCAGTTATCAACATATCTTGGATATCTGGTTATGGAGAATTGCTATAAGAATATAGTTATAATCAGTCAGGATAAAGGATTTCTTTGTGCAACAAGTTTCTGGGAAGAGAATCAGGAGCTTTGTAATTGCAATATCAGACTTTGTAAGAGTATTGCTACTTCTGATGTGGAGAGCAGCACAAGCGATGAATTTGATGATGGTCTTACAGGTAAATTCATTGAGAAAATAGATATGAGAAAATCTCCATTTATGCAGAATAGTAATAGCAATGATAACGATGATAATGACAGTTCAACAGAAACTGAACATCAGGGACTTGTAAAACAGCCTTCTAATAACAGAAACTCTGCCGAAGGAGAGACACAATCATATGAGAGACATTCAGACAGAGGATATGATAAAGGATATGGCAGAAGATATCCGGAGGCTAAACAGATTATTAAAGACAATCAGTCTGTACCGGGAAGATTTGTTGAATATAAAACAGGTGATTACAGATCATATGGCAATTATCAGAACAATTCTTATAGTTTAAACAGACCTAAATTTGCCGGTAATTCAAATAGTTCATATAATGCGAACAGACCAAGATATAATGGTAACCAGAATAATACATATGGTACAAACAGACCAAGATATAATGGTAATTACAATAATTCATATGGTATGAACAGACCAAGATATAATGGTAATTATAATAATTCATATGATATGAACAGGCAGGGTAATACTGATAATCATAATAGTTCATATGACATGAACAGACAAGGCAATACTGATAATCATAATAGTTCATATGACATGAACAGGCAAGGCGCTACTGATAATCATAATAGTTCATATGACATGAACAGGCAAGATAATACAGGTAATCATAACAGTTCTTATAATCTGAACACAGAAGTAAAAACTGAAGAAGTTAAAACAGAGAAAGTTAAAACTGAAGTAAATAACACTATAGAGAAGAAACCAAATCTGAATATTCAAAATCCTACATCAAAGAATAAGATTTTTGCAGCAGAAGTAAAATTAAATATAACAGATGATATTAAGAATATTATAGGTGACAAGTATGAAGAAGATGTTGTTCCTGTATTAGTTGAAACTATTGGTAAATCAACAGGAAAACAGCATTTTTACAGAATGCTTGTAAGCAGATTAGGACAAGAAAAAGGTCATGAACTTTACATGATGATTAAAGGGCAGTATGCTAATTTAAAAAGAAAATAAAAATAAGGTGTGATATTTCACAATATTTAAAGTAGTGAATAACACTAAAATGGAGATGATAATAATGTTATATAGAAGAAAAACCGGTACGGATTCTAAATACATAAGATTTTTTCTTACAACATTATTATGCATCTGTTCATGTATATTTTTGCTATCATGTAGCAGAGAAAAAGAAAAAATTACAGGTACAGGCGCAAACATAACTAAAAATAATTATCTGGTTGTTGATTATCTGAATGTGGGTAAAGGTGATTGTATGTTGATTCAGTCTAAAACGCACACATATCTGATAGATACCGGATATGAAGAAACAGCAGATGAAGTTACTGCATTTCTTGAGAGCAAAAATATAAAAAAATTAGATGGAATGATAATTACACATTATGATAAAGACCACATAGGTGGTGCTAAAGATATAGTTAAGAATTTCGATGTAAATGTTATCTATATGCCTAAGTATGATGGTACAGGAAGCAAATATCAGAAATTTATGGACAAACTTGATAAATGGGATAAGTTAAATCTGATAAGTTATGTTACAGATAAAGTCAGTATAGAATTTGACGGAATTATTATGGATATCTATCCTGCAAAAGAAACTTTTAATGAAGATGATAATAATAATTCACTGGTTACAAAGATAGTGAATAATGACGACAGTTTTTTATTTGCGGGAGATATTGAAGATGAAAGAATATCAGAGTTGTTAGGCAATTCAATGATTAAGGCAGATGTCTTAAAAGTGCCTTACCATGGCAGATTAGAGGATAATACCATACAGTTTATGGACGAGGTAGCACCTGAATATGCAATAATTACATGTGAATCAGAAAGTGAAGTAGCGACAAGTCTGATATATGAATTAGAGAAATTAAATGTAAAGTATTATTTTAATTGTAATGGGAACATCAGATGTGAAAGTGATGGAACTAAGAATATTAAAATAGAACAAAATAAATGACATCAAAGGAAGCGGCATACAATGGGAAAAGAATTGAAAACAAATGCAATGCGCATTTTAGATAGAAATAAAATTAAATATGATATAAATACTTATGAATGTGATGAATTTATAAGTGGAACAGATATTGCTGACAGACTTGGACAGAATTATGATGAGTCGTTTAAAACTTTAGTGGCAGTAGGAAAAAGCAGCAATTACTTTGTATTTGTAATTCCTATAGATAAAGAACTCGATTTAAAGAAAGCAGCTAAAGTGGTTGGTGAGAAGAATGTGGAAATGTTACATGTTAAGGATATTAATAAGGTAACAGGGTATGTAAGAGGTGGTTGTACACCTATTGGTATGAAGAAACAATATAAGACTGTGTTACATAATAGCATAATGAATTATGACAAGGTAATTATAAGTGGTGGACGAATAGGGACACAGCTTATTTTAGCACCAGAGGATATAGTTAAAGTAACATCAGCAATTGTTGAAGATATATGTATGTAGAAAATATGAAAAAGAAAGTGGGTGGTGTGTGTGTATATTTTAGAATATGAAGTGTGTGCGATAATATTAACATTTATTATCTTTGCTGCCTGCATTATGGGAAGAAGAAAACATGATTCACAGTTTAAAATCTACGTGTGTATGCTGGGATATCTTCTTGCTACATCAATTACGGATTTGTTATCGGGATATTTTATAAATCATATTGAGAAATATAGTATATGGTATATAAATGTTTTAGAATATTTGTATTTTATATTTAAGATGCTCATGATAGCAATGTATTGTCTGTACAATCTCGAAAGTGTTGAAAGCCGTTACAGAAGAAATCATAAGTTATGGACAGCAGTTACGATACCGGCTGTGCTTGGTCTTGTATTGTTAGCAATTAATCCATTTACAAATGTTATTTTTAAAGTTGATAAAGTGAATGGATTTGTAAGAGGAAAACTAATCGGAGTCATATATGCCATAAGTATATTTTATATTTTATTTGCTGTATTTTATATTAGAAGATTTGATAAAATCATAGAAAAATACAAATTATATAATATAGAATTCTTTGCAGTGGTAACTATAGTGTCAGTAATTATACAGTGCGTTAATCCGAGATATCTTGTAGAGAGTTTTGGTGAGGCGATATGTTTCTTAGTGTTGTATTTTAATGTACAGAAACCAGATGATCTGATGGACGGAAGAGTGGGTACATTTAATCGTAAAGCATTTATGGACCGGGCAAAAGTATTTATTGCATCAAAGATTCCGTTCAACGTAATTTCAGTAAGTGTTGAGGATTATGAATATCTTGAGAAAATATTTGGTAAAGACTGTATGAGTGATTTTGAGATTAATTTAGCAGATTACCTTAATTCCAAGACAAAAGATATGAAGATTTACAGAGTATCTGACTACATGTTTTACATTGTATCTAATGTAAATACATATGAGCAAATGAAGGATTTAGCAGAAGAAATATTTAAAGACTGTGACAGACTGTGGATGGTTGGAGATGTGGAGATACCTGTAATAATGGACATTTGCCTTATCCGCTATCCTGAGGATGTATCAGAATTAGAAGAACTGTTTACCTGTGCTAATTACTTTGCGAAAGAGGACCATAGTAAGGAAAACAGAGTAGTAATTGCGGGAGATAATGAATATTATAATGGAAGAAGAAAAAGCAAGGTTAAATTAGCAATACATAAAGCCATTAAGAATAAATCATTTGAAGTATATTTTCAGCCTATTTATTCAACAAAGAATAAGAAGATTAATTCAGCAGAGGCATTGATAAGACTTAATGACGATGAATTAGGATTTATTTCACCGGAAGAATTTATACCGATTGCGGAAGAAGATGGTTCAATTATAAGAATTGATGATTTCGTATTAGATGAGGTATGTAGATTCGCAAAGGCCAATGAATTAGATAAAAAGGGCATAGAATATATAGAAGTAAATGTGTCTGTTATTGAATGTATGAAACATGATATGGCTAAAAGAGTCTCTGAAAAAATTGAAAAATATGGCCTTCATCCGGGACAGATTAATTTAGAGATAACAGAGACAGCAACAGTCAATTCACCTCAGATGTTAGATATTAATATGAGAAAATTAGTTGAAGGTGGCGTACAGTTCTCATTAGACGATTATGGCACAGGATATTCAAATATTAATTATCTGATAAACCTTCCATTTCATCTTATTAAAATGGATAAGACTATTGTATGGTCATCATTTAAGAATGATAAGGCAGGAATTGCACTAGACAGTAGTGTAAAAATGATTAGAAAGTTAGGTTTCCATATTGTGGCAGAGGGAATTGAAACAGCGGAGCAGGCTGCAAAATTAGAGTCTATCGGCTGTGAATATCTGCAGGGATATTATTATTCAAAACCATTATCACAGAAGGACTTTTTAAACTATTTAGATAATTAGTAAAGCCAAGAAGTTCGTCTATGACACATGCTCTCATATTTCCTTAATCGTGTGTGTGTAATAGACGGACTTATTTTATTTTTAATGTTATAAGGTTTAAAAAGTCTTTTCTGTGATAATGGTTATAATAAAAATAGATATAGATATTTTCAGCCGAATTATGTATAATATAAAGAAGTGTGTGTAATCGTTTTTTATATTACTGCAAAATAACAATTCAGGAGGAAAGAAAATGAAGGAACTTGGCGTTCAGTCAGAAAATCCGTCAGATGGAGCAATCTATGATGTCAAACAGTTAGGTATTCCTAAGACATTATTATTGGGTATCCAGCATACATTTGCAATGTTTGGTGCAACAGTATTAGTTCCAATACTGACAGGTTTATCAATTTCAACAACATTATTAATGGCAGGACTTGGAACTTTATTGTTTCATTTAATAACAAAGGGAAAAGTACCTGCATTTTTAGGTTCTTCTTTTGCATTTCTTGGAGGATATGCAGCCGTTAAGGCAATGGACTTTGGCGAGGGCGTTAATGCATTACCATATGCCTGTGGTGGTGTATTTATAGCCGGACTTGTATATGTAGTGGTAGCTGCATTGGTTAAATTATTTGGAGCGAAAAAGGTAATGAAGTTTTTCCCACCTGTTGTAACAGGACCAATTATTATAGCCATAGGTCTCATACTTGCACCATCAGCTATAAATAACTGTAAAACAGACTGGCTTCTTGCAATTATAGCCATAGCCATTGTTATCGTATGTAACATATGGGGTAAAGGAATGGTTAAGATTATTCCAATTATGCTTGGAGTAGTGGGAACATATGTAATAGCAATTATTCTTGCTAAATGTGGACATGGAACAATTGATTATGCAACAATCAAGAATGCTGCATGGATTGGACTTCCTTTAAAATCAAGTGAATTTATGAAATTTGATATAAGTGCGATTGTAGCAGTTGTACCAATTGCATTGGCAACAATGATGGAACATATTGGCGATATATCAGCAATCGGAGCGACAACAGGTAAGAATTATATTGCTGATCCGGGACTTCACAGAACTCTTTTAGGTGATGGTCTTGCAACAAGTTTATCAGCAGCATTTGGTGGTCCTGCGAATACAACATATGGAGAAAATACAGGTGTACTTGCATTAACCAGAGTATATGATCCGGTTGTTATGAGAATTGCAGCACTTTTTGCAGTTATTTTATCATTCTCACCAAAATTTGCAGCAGTAATTCAGGTTATTCCATCAGCAATTATTGGTGGTGTATCATTAATCTTATATGGAATGATTTCCTCAATTGGTGTAAGAAACGTAGTAGAAAATGCAGTAGATTTCACAAAGAGCAGAAATCTTATTATTGCAGCAGTAATATTAGTAACATCTCTTGGCATAGAATATCAGTCAGTAAGTAATGAAGCAGGTGAATCAGTTATTGCATCAGGTATTACATTCAATGTAGCCGGTGTAGCAATTACATTATCAGGACTTGCAATAGCCGCAATAGCGGGAATATTATTGAACGCAATTCTACCGGGAAAAGATTACGAATTTAAAGAATAGAAAATATAGAAACGAGGTAAAAGGTATGTACAAAAACTATGAGAATGTAACTATTTTAGACCACCCATTAATTAAGCATAAGATTTCAATGCTTAGGGATAAGAAAACAGGAACTAACGAATTCAGAACTATAATAGAAGAAATCGCTATGCTTATGGGATATGAAGCACTTAGAGATCTTCCAACAGAAGATGTAGAGATTGAAACTCCTATTGAAAAGTGTATGACACCAATGATAGCAGGACGAAAACTTGCAGTTGTACCTATTCTTAGAGCTGGTCTTGGTATGGTAGGTGGAATACTTGCACTTACACCAAGTGCAAAAGTAGGTCATATCGGATTATGCAGAAATGAAGAAACTCATGAGCCAGAGGAATATTATTGTAAGCTTCCAACTCCAATCGAAGAGAGAGTAATCGTTGTAACAGACCCTATGCTTGCAACAGGTGGTTCAGCAGTTGCCGCTGTTAATTTCATAAAACAGCATGGTGGAAAGAAGATAAAGTTTATGTCAATAATTGCCGCACCAGAGGGAATTGACAGATTAATGGCAGCACATCCTGATATCCAGTTATATGTAGGTCAGTTAGACAGATGTTTAAATGAAGATGCTTATATTTGTCCTGGACTTGGTGATGCAGGTGACAGAATATTTGGTACAAAATAATTCAGATAATTATGGGATTAAGGGAATACATTACCTTAATCCCTTTTTTGTTATTAAGTATTAAATAAAGGAGAACTAAGCTAAATAATGTTTGAAAATGTGTTTTTGCAGAACATTTTATAGCTATAGTTCTTTTTTTATTCCTAAACACATAAATATTATTGAACAAATGAATACAGCTATATAAATAATCCATATGTATTCAAAATTAATGGAAAGTTCTGAGTGATTCATCATATATCCAATATACATTCCTTGCATAATAAGTAATAATTCACCTATGCTATATAATCTTGCGTTTCTTACTTTAAATATAGCTGCCACAAAAAAAACAATCATTACAGTAATACATATAAATAACATTACCCATAACACATCACTGGATAATATTGTGTTATTACATACTACGATATAGGCTGATAAAACACATGAAAGTATCATAAAAAGCAAACCAATAAACCCGTTTCTTTTTCTTATATTCATAATATTTTTTGCATAATATATGTTTATATTATGCGCTCCTTTCTCTTGAATTTATATAAAAACTTAATACGTAAAACTGCTTTAGAGTTACAAATATCTTCTGGTGTAACGCCAGGTTCATTAACTTAAAATGTTTTCCTAATTATATCTTTATCTAGTCGTTTTGTAAGATGTCATAAGTAATCATTTTTTAATTACAAATGTAACGATTTCCCATAATTCATAATTAATGCTTTTAAATTATTCTGACATTTGTTAAAATATACACTATAACGTCGAATGAGGTGATTGATATAATTAATGTAGTAATTGCGGATGATATACAGATTCTAAGAAAAGGTCTAAAGACAATATTAGATAATTCCCCTTTGATTAATGTTGCAGGTTGTGCCAATAATGGGAAAGAGGCTTATGAATTATGTATAAATACTGAGGTTGATGTAGTTCTTATGGATATGTATATGCCGGGATATGATGGTGCTTATGGAATTGAATTAATAAAGAAGCATTTTCCGGATATAAAAATTCTTGTTTTAACAACCTTTGATGATTTTAAAACCATTAATGCTGCCATTTCAAGTGGTGCTGATGGTTATCTGTTAAAAGAGATGACGGATGATGTAATAATAAATTCCATCGTAAGTGTTTATAATGGAATAAATGTATTTTGTAATGATGTATATAAGAAGATGAATGTAAAAGTTACACATAATAATAATTTTAATAATACATCATATAAATTTGGTGAGAGAGAGCTTGAATTAATACAATATATTGCTTCAGGATATGATAACAGAGAAATTGCCGAAAAAATGTATCTGGCTGAAGGAACTGTAAGAAATAATATATCAAAATTACTTACTAAGCTGGAATTAAAAGACAGAACGAGTCTGGCGGTTTTTGCTGTTAAGAATGGTCTGGATATAATGTAATGGTTTTGATGTAAGATGCTATTGTTTTTAGATGAGGAAGAAAATGTATAAGATTATTTTGTCAATTATTTATATTGTGTCATTTGGAATATTGTTTAATTGCAGTAATTATTTAATAAGATATGGAAGAACCAGAAGAGAAATAAAATGGTTTGTGGCATCATTAGGGTGTGTTCAGTTATGGTTTGTGTCTCAGATACTAATATTTATTGCAACAGATGAAATACAATTAAAAATTGCTTATTTAATAGGTAATTTTGGGATATGTCTGATAGGAAGCAGCTGGATTAAGTTTATATTTGTATTTAAGGAGAAAAAGAACAGAATAGCAGATATATTAGTAGTTATTTCGTTAATGATGTATGGTGTAATATGCACAAATAAGTATCATAGTCTATATTACAAGAGATTTACAATGGATAATATTATATATGGCAAATTGTTTTATATAAATATAATCTTTGATTATTTATGTGTAATATTAGGAATTATCATTATATGGAGAAATTTTTCGAATATTAAAAATGGGACTAAAGTAAAAGTTGTATTATCATTTTCGGTTATCATTCCATTAATATGTAATTATATATATCAAAATATTTTTAAAGACTTAAAATTCGATTTAACACCAATTGGTTTCAGTATAACATGTATGTTTGTATTACTTGTAACTTTTAAGTTAAACATTTTTAATATTAAAGATTATATACTTAATGATTTTATTCAGAATACGGAAGATGGAATATTTATATTAGATAATAACAATCTGCCAATATATTATAATGAAAGTTTTAAGACAATATTCGATATTGATTCAGCCCGAGAAGATATTTTAAAGGAAATATTAGAAAATATGAATGATAATCAAAGAAGTGATTTGAACGATAATTATGAGACTATATACATTGATAATAAGAACAGAAAATATCATATTAAAAAGAATGTATATAAAAATGGGGCAGACGATATAGTAGGAACATCATATATAATACATAATATAAGTAAATATTACGATTTAAAGCAGCAACAGAAGAATTTAATAATATATAAACAACAAAGGCAGATAGAAAAAGAGAGAAATCGAATGGTTCAGGTAATTCATGATAGTCTGGGACATGACCTTACAATGATTCGTTCGTTAATAAATTTATCAATATTAGATTTACATAATTATGATACCAAATCAGAAGAGATAAGAACGAATTTAACAAAGGCAAATAATATAGCATCAAATAGTATTAAAGAGTTAAGATTAGCAATCAATAATTTTGAACCGATAAACAGTAATAGCCTTGTATCAGAAAGCATTGTACAATTATGTGAGACAATTACCACGATGAAAATTGAAGTGACGATACAGGGAAACGATGGTAAGAAGTATGCATATTTATCAAGAAATCTGTATCAAAGTCTTAAAGAAATAATTACGAATACTCTCAAGTATAGTAGTGCAGATAAGATGGAGGTAATACTTAGATTTCAAAAAGATGAGATAGATATGTTTGTATTTGACAATGGAAAGGGCTGTGGGAAACTCATTATTGGAAGAGGATTAGGTGGAATAATTGAGAGAACAGAGGAAGTCGGAGGCAATGTAAAGTTTAATACAAGAGAAGGCGAAGGCTTTCAGACAATTATTCAGCTGCCAATTAAAAACAAGAATGAAATATATAGTTTTAAATAAAAATATAGAGTTTAACTAAATAATTTGACATAGATAAAATATATATGATAATATGAAATCCTGATAGTTATGGGATTAAGGGAGCATATTACCTTAATTCCATTTTTAAGTTATAAAAATTATACTAAACAAATCAAAGGAGAAATAGAATGTATTGGAATCTGGCAATAGTTTTTGGAATATTTCTGATAATTGACATACTAGGGCATATATTCTTGAGAATAAAACGAAAAGTATTTGAATGGATATTAATGTCAACAGTTATTATATTAACCATCGGTTCAGTGACGATGGGGTTTTTGAATACATTTAAGAAAGATAAGTCTGATGCTTCAGATTTATTTGTGGCATATAATTATCTTATAGATGGAAATATATCAAGAGCAGAAGTAAAACTTGCTACAGTTGGTGGAGAGTATGGCGTTAAGGCAGAGGTATTAGGCGTTATATCATCATTAATAGAGCAGGACTATATACAGGGATATTTTAAATCAGAAAGACTTCTAGAAAGTGGCAAACTTAAAGATATTGATAAGAAATATGTTAAAAAAGTTCAACAGATTTGCAAGGAAGAGATAGGTCTAGTTGAAGAATCAGAAGAAAAATATACTGATTATAAGGATTATCTTGCTGATTTAGAGGATACACAGATACAATATACAGCTTCAGGTTCATATAATGTTGAAACGGAAAAGACTGAAGAAGCTATAGAAATAGCGAAAGATTATATGAATGAGATGAGATTCTCGGACAAACAGCTTCAGGATTATACACAGGACTATGAAATGGATAATAAATTGTATGGTCAGGATATTTCTGAAATTACTGAAAATGATTTGAAGGATATAGAGAGTGAATATGGTGAAAGTGAGGATGTATTAAGACTTTATTGTAAATATTACATATATATAAAAGATTATGAGGCTGCTAAGAAAGCGGCTGACAGACTTATTAATAAATATAGAAATGAAGAAAATTATGTTATATATACTGACATTATTGCGCAGGAGGCATATTCTAAAGCACAGCTAAATACTGATAATGGAATGACAAGTGGTGACGGTACTAATAATTCATCAGATGACAGGTCAGATTATGTAACAGATAATGGTGCTGGTAGTGATACAGATAATAAATCTGTAGATTCAGAGGTTAGAAAACTAATAGAAAAGGCTGAGTGGAAGCAGGAGCAGGCAAAGAAATTAGAGGAATATAATGATAATATTACAGATGAAATTCAAGCGCAGATAGATAAGCTGTTATCAGAAGCAAATGATTTGTATACAGAAGCAAATTATGTGGACGTAAAAAGGGCAATTAATTATATTCTTGCCAAGAAACCTAAGAATGGCGATGAAACAGGAATGTATAATCTGCAGCTTGCCAAACTGTATCTGATTATGGGAGACAGAGAGACTGCTAATAAATATTTATACGAGGTAATAGATAATAGTGTAGATATTTCAGATACTTCAGCCATAAAAGAGGCACTTGATGAAGTAGTTGAGCAATATAATAAGTTAACGACAGATGAATATAATTCAGAATTAAATGCTGCCGTAGATGAACTTATTGATGCACAGACAAATGGAGTTGTTCCAACTGATGAGAGTACAATTAATGGGACTTTCAATTCTTATGTCACTAATACACTTAAATATGACAAGCTTAATATACATATCAGCAGAATTGATAAATCGGAATATCCTAAGATAAAGGCATATGTAAATATAAATGGTGACAAAGAGGGTAAAAACGAACTTGCGTCAGATTTTACGGAAGAAGATTTTACTTTAATAGATACATTATATGAAATAGATAATTTTAAGATATTGAGTGATAAATCAAGTAGCAATGTAAGTATTGCAATAGTAATGGATAAAAGTGGAAGTATGGCAGGCTCGCCAATAGAAAATGCCAAAACAGCAGCCATAGAAGCAGTAAATTATATGGAGAAAGAAAATGAGCAGATTGCCATAATTGCCTATGAAGAGAGTGCCGAGACAGTACAGAGGCTTACAGATTCACACGAGAGACTGAAACGGGCGATTAACAGCATAACAAGTGATGGTGGAACTAATATTGCAGGCGGTCTTAATGCCGGAATTGATGCTATTAAGAATGAATCGGGCAGCAGGGCGATAATACTTATGTCAGACGGGCAGGACGGTAATTCAGGTGCCATGCCTGATGCAATACAGAATGCAATAGATGAAGAAATTGCTGTATATACGGTAGCGTTTGGTGATGCTGATGAGGAATATATGAAAGACATTGCCGATAAGACAGGTGGTAAATTCATTAAAGCATCAAGCTCGTCAGAATTATCGGACATTTACCTGACATTACAGAAGTACATAGTAAATAATTACTGTATAGAATATACAGTTGAGAAAAATGTGGAAACAGATCCTAGAAATCTTATGGTATCAATTGATGAATACAGCACATCTGATAACAAAGATTATTATATTAAGGAAGAAAATAAGCCATCTGATGAGGATAGCAAAGATTCAATTGAGAAAATCGATGAAAATACATTGGGAATATCGTCAATTACTCCAGGTACAACCTGTATAAAAGATGTAACAAATGGTATAGATGTTACGATTACAGGCGGTGGTTTTGAAGAAGGAATGAATATTTCCGTAGGTAAAATTCCACTTACAGACATCAAAGTGGAAAGTAAGACTACATTAACAGCCACATTAAAGGGAACAATTGAACCGGGAAGATATGATATCCAGATTAAGACATAGGACGGACGATTAATTATTGCTAATAAAATGTTTAGCGTATTCAAATCAGGTACAACCAAGTCCATAAGATTAGGTGGAAGTACCATTACGGCTGATGCAATCGGGCAGATATCGGATAACAAATTATTAGCAAGTGGAAATGTTATGATAAATGGTTTTGTGCATAGTGCAGGCGATATGGAGATAACCGTAAATGGAATGGATAAAGACATTGACTTGAATGCAAATTCATCTGTATATGTAGGCGAAAGCGGTACATTAAGTGGCAATTCCAAACTATATGTAAGTTATAAACAGATGTCAGAGGCTAATGGTAAGAATTTCACATCACTTGTTATGGGTGGTAAAGATTATGTAATTCAAAAGAGCAGATATTCAATTGATGTTGATTCTAACTCTGCCGGTTTTGATAATGATATTTGTGATTTTGATTTATCAATTCCATTGATAATGGACGTCGATGTAGCAGAGGTTAATCTGTATTCGAATCGTTTACAGATAGATGTTAAGAGCATAAGATTAGATGAAATAGTTAAGGACGTTAATAAGTCATTGACACATAAGAAAGGTGCAAATGAGCCTGAACCGACACCTGTATCAAGAGCAGATGCTAATAAATTTGACATAAAAGATGCAGGAGATATCGGAGTGTCTATTGCACTTACACCGGATGGAATAGAATTTGGTGGTGAAGCAGAAGTAAATGTTAATGATGCCTTACAGTTTGGAACTTTTGGTATTAAATCAATAAAAGTCAAGTTAAATTCACTTGATAAAGATAATGAATACTGGAGTATCGGTGGAGAAATTGATTTTAGCAGACTTATACCTGGTTTTGGAGGAACAGGCATAGAGGGACTTGAGGGTTCATTATCATCATATTACTGGTTACCTGATAAAGTAAGTATAGATGCTTCATTGAATCCCGGAATACCGATATATAAGATTATTGAAATCAATAAAGTCGGTGGTTCTCTTCAGGGAATGAGTACAGGATTATTAAAGCTGTATGAAAGTCTGGTATCACCTGAGACATACAATATTATCGGCACAGATATAAAGTCAGATGCTTATGATTATCAGGACGTAGTATTGGCAGCTAAATTAGGTGCTGAAGCTAATATATTTAATACCATAGATGTAAGTAATAATAAGTTATTAAAGAAATTTAAGGACTGGGGCGAAATAGGTGACATTGATGGTAAAATAGAGATTAATTTCTCAGAGCCGGAATTCGTAATCGGTGCAGATATGTCATTACTTGGTTCTGAACAAGCATCGGCTGAAGCTAAGATTAATAAAAGTGGACTAGGCATTGCAGCAAATGTTAAGTTAAATATTTCAGGTTTTGGAATGGAAATATCAGGTGGTGCTGATGCAAACTTAGGTGGAAATCTGTCAGGTGCATATATGAAAGCTGGTGTAAATGGCAAACTTGATTGCGCACCACTTAGTATTCATGCAAATGGTAATGCATCATTTAAAGTTGAATTCGAATGGGATTTCAAATATGCAGCAGTTACAGTTAATTACAAAGATGGCAGTGTGAACAAAGAGGGAACACTCTGGTATGATGCAGATGGTGGTCCATTTATCTGGAATAAAATCGGTACATCATCAAATTAATGTAAACGTCTGCGGAATGGAGAAAAGTATATTATGAAGAGAATAGTTAAAGTGGCGATTCTTTCTATGTTATTTACGATTTTACTTTACGTTAATGCATTTGCAGAGACGAAAGAAGTAAAATTAAATGTAGATAAGGATTATACTAATGCGATATTTTATATAACATGGGATAATGTAGAAGAAAAAGGCTCAGTAGAATTAACTTCGCCTGACGGTAAAGTCTACAGTAAAGAAAAGACATCGGATAATGTCTACGAGGCAAATGGCGAAGCCATAGTAAATGTCGGACAGCCTGCTAAGGGCGAATGGACAATTAAAGTCAGTGGAGATAACTTAGGCGTAGTTAAGGTGGAAGCAGGACAGCTTCCTAATTCTATGGTTATTGATTCATTTAGTGTAGAGGCAAAAGATGATAAATACATAGCTAAGTATTCTATAAGTGATTGCCCTGAACAGGTTCAGGTAGAAGTATTTGCTGATACAGATAGCGAGGGCTTTGATGGAGAAAATGTATACTCAGGAACTTGTGGGCAAAGTGGCGAAGTCGAATTACCACTTGGGAATCTTAAGCCTTGTGAATATCATTTTTATATACGAGTGTCTAAAGATGGTGCATTTAAAAGGGCATATACAGACTCAGTAATAAGTATCAGCCGTAAGGATAGCCAGAAGAAAGTTAATGATGTTAAAGGTGGAAAATATAATGATGGTTATTATATAAGCTGGACAAATGAGAATGAAAATGACAGAAAAACGGTCTATGTCTGGGATAAAGATATGAACCTTATATCTGAAGTGGAGACCGAAGCAGGCGATACTTTATATTATGGAGATTTTAAAGACAGTGATGAAAAGGTATATTTAGCAGTAGTAGATGGTAATGATTGCAATTATGATAAAATCGAAGTAAATAAGGATACGACCGTAGATGCAAATGTGGTGTATGATGTCGAAGAAAATGCTACAAATCACAGGTTTATTACAGCGGATGTAACTATAAATGGCAAAGCTGTAATAGATGCATTGTTAAATGATGAGCTTATGCTTGAGGGACAAACAGAATCAGGTAAATATAGAATTAATATGAGTGATGGAGACAATGTAGTTGTATTCAGAATAACAGATGAGAAGAACAATGTAATTACATTTACTAAAAATATCTATGTAGATACAGTCCCACCGGCACTTTCAATAGCCGATGATATAGATAACAGCATTACATCTAAAGATTATATTTACATAAGCGGATATTCTGAGGAGGGTGCAGTACTTACTCTCAATGGAAGAGAAATTGAGATGGAAAAAGGATATTTCAATAAAAAGGTCAGCCTTAAACTTGGCGAAAATGTCATAAAGCTTGTGGCAACAGATATCGCAGGCAATGAGTCTCAATATAGTGCAACAGTTACATATGAGATGAGTAAAAGTAGCAGAAGAGAATTGTATATAATTGCAGGTGTAATAATTATACTTGTGGTGGTATATATGATTGTATTTATTAAAGGAATAAAAAGACGCAGGAAAAAGTAAATTGGAAAATTATTAAATTAAAATGAAAGGAATTGCGATAGACAATATGTATGAAAATATATATGGTTAAGAAGCAGTATAAAGGTAATAAAAATGGTAATTATAATGCTGATAATCAGCCTTCTTGGAACATTTGCGGCAATAGGCTGCACAACATATGCAGTATATATTACATCTCATGTATCCGGAGAAAAGTTACTTACATTAAATAGTGAATTAGGCTATCGCTATGCAACTACATATAGAGATTGGCAGGGATATGCAGCTATTTCAGTTATTGCAGCAGTAGTATTATGGATTATATTCATATTTATATTAGTAAAAAAGCATAAAAAAAGAAGAAAGAAACAGATGGAGGCGGTAAATAATGAAAGAAATTAATATTAATGAGATTAAGGAAGAATTGTCAAAGAATAGTAATTTGTATGGTTATATTTTAGAAATATTTGATGGCGATTATGGTTGCGAAGAGCGTTTAGAGGGTGAACCCCTGATGGTCAGTGTAAAACTTCTTACCAGAGATGGCGAAGTGTATGTTCGTGTGGAAGATGAGAAACTTACAGAGAATGGGTTAGACGAGGGTATGTATGTGCGAAGTTTGAGTTATTAAAAAATGAAATTTTATGCAACACTTTCAGATTAATATTACACATATATATAAATAGATAATGTAAATAAAATTATTGTGGACTATTCAAGAAAGGGGTAAAAGGAGGAGACTATATGAGGAAACGTATACTATGTATAGCCTTAGCAGCTATAATGCTAACAGCATGTTCAAGTTCAAAACAGTCATCAGGTACAAACGATAACGGAGCAAAGCAGACTAAAAGTGAAGAGGTAAGCAGTACAGAAGAGACAACTAAATTAGAACATCTGAATACTGAAGATAATCTGAAAGACGATATAAAGGATATCGTTAATGATGAGATTACAGAGATAAGAATAGATGAAGACAGTGGAGTTTATTCTATTACTGATAAGAAAATTATTGATAA
>OMVQ01000107.1 GCA_900314555.1 uncultured Eubacteriales bacterium
ATGCGCATACTTATATGGCTTACTTTCATCTTCTATGTAATATGTAAGTCCCGGCATCTCTTTATTATCTTTATCAAAATATGTACCTTCTTTTATCTTTTCTATCATTTTAATAATAAAATAAATATTATACTTTTTTTCTTCACACTAATCCTCCATGTCTGAAATCTTTGAAAAGTCATAGTTATCAATCAATATTGAACTTAATATACTTAATACAATTATTAGAATTATAAAATATGTATATGAATAGCTCATATTAAAAATCTGTTTCTTGTATATTTCATCATAGTGCTGCCATGGTAATACATTTGCAGTTGGTAAAAACCATTTTAAACCTGTATTAAATTCCACACTTGCACAACTTATACATATTAATGCAGCACTTACCACTATTCCCACCGAATGTTTACCTATTGTAAAACCGACCATCAATATCATATTGATTAATACCATATATAAAACCATCAAAGTAAATGTCATTATTACAGCTTTCAACGGAAGAATATTATTATATAATCTTCCATCAATTAATTTTGCTACTATATTCTCTGACTTCTCCGGAAAATATTTTATATATTTAGTTGTAACATCACTCCAACTATTCCTATATTCACATTTAAAAACAGCAGGTGCCGTTATACCAATAAATACAAAAAACATATATGTTATAGCTGTCATAATTGAAAATATTATTTGTCCGGCTATCCAATTTATTTTCCCTGTTCTTAACAGATAAAACATTGAATTTCCATCTACTCTTGGAAAATCTCCCATAATTCCCAGATACATTGCTGGTATTACCAATATCAATATTATTGAATTACAAACTGCTATGAATGGTTCAAAAAAGCAAATATTTGTATTTAATTCTGATGAGGCACTAATCATTTTCGATACAAACATATCATAAATAAAAATTAACATCATAAATATAAGTGTTATTTTGGGATTTTTTATCCACTTCACATACTCACTTGTTGCAATCTGAAATGATTGTTTTATAGACATATTAGTATCTGATTTCTTATTTAATTCTTTGAACGTATATGTTTTATTATTATCTTTCACAACAATCACACCTTCTTTCCATTATAAAATAATGAATTGCATAAACTGCTAAAATTTGAATTATAAAAATTAAAATTATTATAAACATAATTTTATAGTTATACAGAAAAATTGATTGTATATTACTTTGTAAAAAAATCTGTCTAATTTTAATAACAATATTCATTTTAAATAATTTTCTTACTCCATTATTTAGAAACATTGTATAAAAATAATTCAACATAAAAGGAATACTAAATACCAGATATTTATTCTTTATTATTGCTGATAGAAACATAACAGGCAATGATGATATCATTCCATATAAAAAAGCCTCCATAATTCTTAAAATATAAATAGATACATTTCCTAAATGCTTATATACATATCCTGCAAATCCAGATAATTTATACACATTAATTAAGTTATTGTCGCCTGTAAATTTATTTCCAATAATTAATAGGCAAACTATTCCATACACTATCTGTGCCATTGCCATAATCATTCCTGAAACAATTATACCTGATATAATTTTTCCAAAAATATACTTTTTCTTACTTGTTCTAAATAATTCAAATCTGGTATTAGAATTAGAATTCCCCGGACATATCATAGCAATATATGGTAATGTTACTATAACTGGTGCAAACATCCATGTGTATCCCGGACTATCTAATAAATAAATATCTCTCCAGTTCAATCCTCCCTGTTCAATTATCGCCTTCGAACCCTTCATAGCAATTAAGGATAATATACTGTAAGATTTATCATTAGTAAAATCTGTATAGATATACCCACTTAGCATCAAAAATACTGTCATAACTAATGCTATAATAAAATAATTTGATATACACATTCTTTCAATATTACTTCTTATAGTTCTATTGTATTTCATAAGTTATTCTCCATATATTTGCTTAAATCTATGTGATAATTTTCCTGTCTCTATATCAACATAAAACCATGTATCTTTGTCATCATTTTCATTTCTTGCGACTATCTTCCATTGTAATCTTCCTTTATATTTACTAACTTCACTGTCATCATCTTTCTTGTTAACCGGTGTAAACTGGTATATAATTTCTGCTCCATATATATCATATACAGAGTTTTCACCTATTGAATCTGATACAATTTTCAATGCATCATCAAACGAATACATTTTCTTAATCTTCTTACCATATTTTTCGACGAAATACGTATCACCTCCAAGACCACATATGTTATCAATTTCATTAGTTTTCGCCATACATAATTCGCCCCTGTCATCCCAGAAATCACTATTGTATATTCCCTCTGTTGTTCCATCAATATAATCAAATGGTATATCATTATATTTCTTTCTGACACAGGCTCCAATTGCATCTTGTCCATCTGCATCTAAAATACGGATTTCAGCGACTTCATATATAAAGTCATCGTTCTTTTTATATGGAAGTGAATTATTAAGATAATTTTCAATAAAATTTTTAGCTTCTTCTATTGTAATTTCTCCATCCTTTAACATAACCTTATCTTCAGAAACATTTTCATTTAATGTAAAGTTATATACCTTTTTTGTATTATATCCATACATTGGACTAGTCGACTCAAGTTCCCCCTTTGATAACCATATACTTACAAGACTGGGATCAATCTGTAGAAATCCTTTTTCACCATTTTCCCTGTTATCTTTGAATACTAAAAAATATCCATCTCCACTAATCTTATCTTCATCAATAAGTTTCTGAAAATCCTGAAATGAATATTCGGTCATATCATCATCTTCATTTTCAGCAGGGATATATGCCATTGCAGTATCTGTATTTATATTCTCACCATAAAAGGTATTAATAACTGACTTGACCGCTTCGACATTTTCCTTATATGTATTCTTTGTATAATCATAATTTGGAATAATATTAATCTGATATAAATCTTCAATATTTTTAACATTAATATTTAAGTTCTTAATTTTAAGGTTTGCATATTTACCTGATTTTGCATTATTAACATCATCTTCTAATTGTTTAAATACCATATCTACATTTTTAGTTTTTCCTATATTATCTTTTTGTGTGTTGCCACCAAATTTCACATTTATCACTACTATTACAATAGCCAATATACATATTATAAGTATTACTACCTTTTTATCTTTTTTCATAAAAACCTCCAACAATATACATTTTTCTCTATATTAATTTACAGCTTCATATTGTATTCTACCTGTCTGCATATCAACATAAAAAATATAGTTTGTATCATCATTATCATTAATGCATTCCACTTTCCATGCAGGCTTGCCTTCCCAATTTTCGGTATTAAGTATATTTCCATCTAGTGCATTTCGAAGATAAATCATCTCAATTGATTCAACCTCATATTTGGAATTACTTCCGATATTCTCTGATAATGCCTGTAAAGCACTATCAAGTGATACTATCTCTGTAATAGCCTTAGATGTCTTTATTAATTTATTATAATTATTAGGATTACCTATATATTCATCAATGTCATCCGTATCCACCATAATCGCCTTAAAATCATCAGTTTTATGACTACTTATTACACCAACAGAATTTATAGTTCCTGTATTAAATATTAATCCCTCATAACATCTTGTTAAAGAGAATTCCAGACATATCTTTCCTTCTTCCACTTCAAATACTTCTATTTTTGCTACTTTCCTTTTAACGTCAGGCATACTATCATATGGAAGTCTGTTATTAAAATAATCTTCCGTAAAATCTATTGCCTGTTTTATTGTGATTGATTTTCCATCGAATAATGTGTAACTGTCATCTAAATTCTTATCATTTGGATAATATATCTCTATAGGCTCATAATCTTCTTCCGGATCTTCCGGAAAACCATTTTCTTTATTACGGAATGTAACTTCATATAATTTTCCTTTTATAAGAACAACATTAAATTCAGGAGTTATATGAATATATCTATTATCTCCTTTATCAGACCAAATTTTAGTGTATGCCAGACCTGGTAAATTATATTTTACCTCCTCCTTAGCCTTATAAGTTCCATTTTTAATCTTTTCTTTTAACTCATCATAAGTAATGTAGATATAACCATTTTCATCGGCAGTTAAAGTTGATACATCTATAAGTTCCTCCGGATCCAGAGTATCCATATCAAAGTAATGTTCAATTACCTTAACCTCTTCCTCCAATATAGTTTCTTCATCCTTGATTCCTCTATACGGTTCCGTATTCTCCGTCTCTTTAATCTCATATAATTTATCCACACCTTCTTCTGCTAAATTTATTGCAACATCTTTACCATGTAAATTTTCATAATAACCTTCTTCTATCTTATTAATAGCCTCATTTTTCTTATCTCGTATTTCTGATAGTGTCAGATATTCTAAATCATCATTTCTTTCAACCTGATTATAATAATTCGAATATGATATTTCTTTATTATTCTTTATAATATATCCACCTATGTATATGCCCCATAACAGAACTAATATGGTTGTAATTCCGGTTATAATGCGTCTTTTCTTCATACTGCTTTTTACCCTATACTGCATTGTATATTTCCTTTATTTTTACTAATTTATGTTTCTAAAAAATGTTCTTATTTCTTGCATATAATATGTTTCCATCTTTCATTTCCACATAAAAATATGTCTCTTTTGAATCATTGCTATTTACTCCTGTTATTTTATAGCAAGGAATACCTGTATGTTCTGTACCCTCGCTTAAAGTGTCATTTATAATCTTAAGCCTATATATTACTTC